>JBPCVD010000124.1:0-10774 GCA_051010815.1 Rubripirellula sp. | reverse complement strand
GTGACCCCCATGTAGATGACCAGCGTGCCCGGGAATCGCGCGAGGGCGTCCCAGTCCAGCGCCGATTCCGATTTGCCAGGCTCCTCATGTCCGGTGACCAGAGCCACCGCTGAGGCGATTCCGCGGTGAGTGACCGGAATTCCTGCAAACGATCCGGCTGCGAGTGCCGCGGTGATGCCAGGGACGATTTCGAGGGGAAAATTCGCTTTCCGAACTGCCTCGACTTCCTCGGCGGTGCGGGCAAACACGGCGGGGTCCCCCCCCTTTAGCCTAGCGACGGCCTTTCCGGCTGCCGCATGGCGAAGGATTTCGTCGATGATCTCGCCTTGCCGCCAAATGCGTGATTTGCCGTGTTTTCCCACACAAATCTTTTCGGCTGCGGGGGCATGCCGCAGCAGATCCGGGTTGCTCAAGCCATCATAGAGAACCACATCGGCACGACCGAGCAATTCGGCACCCCGCAACGTCAGCAGGCCAGGATCGCCAGGCCCGGCACCAATCAGATAAACACAACCATTCATAAAGGCATTGTGCGCTTTGCAGATCGACTCTGGACAGACGGCGAACGGATCGCCATACTACGCGGCCCTGAAAAAAACAAAAATCTTCCCCATTCCCGTAAATGACGCGAGTCCGCGTCGGACCGAGAAATGCCAAACACTGCCAGTGCCAAGAAGCGTCTTCGCCAGAACGACAAGCGTCGAGTCCATAACCGCGCCGCCAAAAGCGTGATGCGATCCCAGATTCGCCGTGTTCGCGAAGCAGTTCAAGCTGGCGACAACGAAAAAGCTCAATCAGAGTTCAAGGTCGCCCAGAAGAAGATCGATCAAGCTGCCAGCAAGCATTTGATCCACAGGAATGCAGCAGCTCGGACCAAGAGCCGATTGGTCAAGCTCGTGAAGAGTGTTGGCTAAACGTCACTTCGGTGGAACGAAAAACAATAAGCCACTCGTGATTTCACGAGTGGCTTTTTTCGTGTCCCGCTCAAAGCGAGCGGCGGTGAATGCAATTCATCACCAAACCAGACCTGCGTCACCAAGACGTTTCTTTGTCTCGGCCATCAAGGCGTCCTCGTCTGCTTCCGTGTCGGCGACGTAAGTGACGCTGAATCGAAGATAGGGGCCGGCGTCGTCCCAAGGCACGGTGACGATACCGAACTGTTCGATCAAGTGTCGCGTTGCATCTTCTGCGGCGTTGAACGTCTCGCCCGATTTCGTCCCACGAGGCGATTTCGCGTACAAGAAATAGGTGCCGCCTGGCATTTCACACTCGAAGCCGCATTCCTTCAGCGTCGCCACAAGTTTTTCTAATCGTCGGCGATACTTCGCGTTGACTTGCTTGGGAATGTCGTCGTTGTCCAACGCAACGGCTGCTGCCTTTTGGGTCGCAATGAACTGACCACTGTCACTGTTGTCCTTGACGTCTGAGAAGGCAGAGACGATTCGAGGATGGCCGCACACGAACCCCATGCGCCAGCCGATCATGTCGTAGCCCTTGCTCATGGAGTGGACTTCCACGCCAACATCGACGGCACCAGGTGTTTGGAGAAAGCTAAGCGGTTCACCATCGAAGGTCAGGATGATGTGAGCCGCGTCCTGAACGACGACAAACTCCTTTTCCTTTGCCAATGCAACCACTTTTTCGTAGAACTCGGCGGTCGCTGTCCGACCGGTAGGCGAGTTCGGATAGTTGATCACCAACAATTTGGCGCGACGATAAATGTCGTCAGGGACGGCATCTAGATCGGGCATGAAGTTGTTTTCAGCCAGTAGCGGAAGCTTGAACACCTCGCCGCCGTAGTACCGCGTGTGCGTTCCGGCAACGGGGTAACCGGGCACCGTCATGAGAGTGACGTCGCCGGGGTTGATGAAGCAGGCAGGCAGCATCGCATAGGCAGGCTTGCTGCCAATGCAATGATTGATTTGAGTCGCCGGATCGAGATCGACACCGAAACGTCGCTTCATGAATCGCGCGGCTGCTTCCTTGTATTCCGCGACACCGTTGTCCGCGTAGCCACGATTCTCGGGCAAGTTGACTTCTGTGACCATGGCATCGCGAATCGCCTGGTCCGCCATGGCGTCGTTTTCGCCGATGCCGAAATCGAGCAGGGCACGGTCGGGATGGTCGGCCAACGCCTTTCGCTTCGCTCTCTTGATCTTTTCGAACTTATAGATCTCGGTATCTTTGCCGTAATTCGCCCCACCGATTCGGTCTGCGAACAGAGATTGAAAATAGGGGTCGGAGGTTGACGATTCGTCTTGGGTGGCAGTGGACATGGCGATTCGCGAAGGTGGTAAACGGACCAAACTCAAGGTGCTCAGCGTACGGTTGTGGGGGCAGGGTCGGCAAGGTGCCAAACGCGAGAGCAGCGACGTTCCCGCCGACTGGTAGCAGGACAGATCCCACGATTTTGGGGTTCGCCGTGTGGCTTTGGCTCGAGTACAGAGATTTCGTACCGGGCTTTCCGCGACCAGAAAGTATCGCGAGATGCGTCAATGGACCGAGTTGGTGTGACTCACCCGATACCCTCGATTACTCTGCGGCCCCCGGTCGGTACAATTCACCAAGATCACCTTTTTCCAGCGTAATTCGAGCCAGCATGTCCAGCGTTGAAAACGAGCCGGAAGTCGACCCCATGCGGGCTCGATACGAAGAGTTGGCTGAGCTTGCCGGGTCACTCGCTCACGAAATCAAGAATCCCCTGTCGGTGATTCACATGAACATCGATCTGCTGAGCGAAGATATCGCCGAAATCGATTCACCGATCACTCGCCGGTCTCTCGACAGAATCGATATTGTTCGCGGTCAGTGCGAGCGGATGGAAGGACTCTTGAGAGACTTCTTACGCTACACGCGACTTCGCGACATCGATCTCGTACCTGGAAGTTTGAACGATCAGGTCTTGATGGTGTTGCGCGCTTATCAGGCTCAGGCGGATGTGGACGGCATCGACATCGAAAAGTACCTCGACCCCGATCTGCCTGCGATTCTTCTGCACAGTGACTCGCTGCAGGCCGCATTGATGAACTTGGTCAAGAATGCCCTGGAGTCGATGCAGGAGGGTGGGCAGTTGATGGTTCGTACTTACACGACCCGCGAGAGTGTTGCGCTGGACCTGATCGACACGGGAAGCGGTGTTGACGACAACACGGTGCTGCACATGTTTGAGCCGTTCTACAGCACGAAAGATGGTGGATCCGGCCTCGGCTTGCCGACAGCCCGAAAGATCATCGAAGCCCACGGTGGCCGAATTAGCGTTCAGAGTGAGGTTGGTCGGGGAACAAAGTTTGTCCTCGAATTCCCCGTGCCGAAGCGTCTCTCCTAAGAGAGCCAAGCCGATCCAGGCCTAAAGCTGGATGGCTTGTTCCTCATTCACCGTTTCGGTCTTTTCTTCGCAAGCGGCAATCAACTCGATTTGCACGGCCCATCGTCCGTCCGCATCGCCGTTGACGATCCAGTGAGGTTGTACGCAGACGCTCTGGTGAACCAGTTCAAAGCCCGCTTCGCTTTGGCTTACCGTTTCGACTGGAAACGCCCAGATACCACTGGGACGATCAATCTCGAGACCAACATCGATTCCAAGCCAGCGGTCCGATAGTGAGAGCCCCAAAGCATCCTGTAGATCGAGTTGCTCACCCAATTGACCAAGGCGATTGCCTTGAATGTCGCTGAAGTACCGGTCGTCTGCACCAGATGGTAAGCCGGCGAAGTTCATTTCGATGCTGAAATGAAGCGGTCTGTTGACCGGTAAATGTTCTAGCAAGTAAGTGATCGACAGCCGATCACTTCCCGCTTTCATCGTGATCGCCTTTGTGATCGTGATTGGAATGCCCCACGCATTACCGTCGCGTCGCATCTGCACCTGCACGCGATCAGAACCTCGACGAAGCTTTGTCTCGAAAGGCAGCTCGACAAAATCTCCTCGCTCCATGGCCTCGCCACGCGCGACCGTGTCGATGGACATGTCGTTGTCGTAAAAATGGTCCATCAGGCTCTTGCGAGCAAACGTGTCGTAGTGCAATCGCTGATCAAGGTCTGCTTGCTTGAAGACGACACGATCGTGAATGCTCGCGACATCGTCACCGTCCTTGCTAGGGCCTTTTAGCACTTTGCGGTGATAACTCTCTGGCCGGCGTTGCAACGTCGCCAATAGGTTGTGCTTAATGTCACGGACGTCCAGTTCGTAAAGGCGTCCACCAAGACCAGGCGCGATCCATGCACAGAGCTGGTCATTGCTGAGTCGCACTTCCTGCAGACCATCGAAGTTGTAATCTTCGGCCGTCGCCTGGACGGTGTTCACATCGGCGTCCGTGACCCAGTCGAGCCGCGTATCGGCTTCAATCAGGTGACTGAAGATCGCATTGCGGAGATGCGGAAGGTAGATGCCACCAAAAGCCCCATGCCAATAGGGACAATTGCATTGGCCGCGGTAAAGATGGTCTCGAATGACTGCAAGCTCACCCGCGTCTGCCCCCGAAGCCTCCGCCTCGGCCAACCGACGGCTCACGTGCATCATGCGAGCGTACATCTCGTTGGTTTCGTCGTACTTCGTCTTAAAATTGCGCCAGTAACCACCACGCACGAACGATTTCAAGTCCGCCCATCGTTGATGATCTTCCATTGCATGGACGACATCGTCGAATGTCTCTTGAGCCTCCACCGGCAGGGCCCATTCAGTCATCTCTCGATAGCTGCAATCGGGAAGGTACACCTTGCCCGCAGGAGGTGTTTGCCGAATCGCTTCGCCGAGTGTTACCGTATGAAGCCAGTCGGAATTCTCTACGAGCGCGTCGAAGAACGAACGTAGCCAGCCTTTTTCGTAGACGTGAGATTTCGTGTCGGGCCAAGTCCCGAACTTCTCTCCGTCATCTCCGAAGGTAAGCACTGCGCCGGGTGAACGTTCAGCGACTTCTCGGCAGTAGTCGATTGTTTCCGAGGCCGGTCGGAAGGGGATGGTGTAACGAAGACGCTCGGAACCCGGGAATATTTTCAGCACTCGGCCATCATCTTCCGTGAGGAAGTAGCTGGTCAGTTGCGGGTCACGTAGACCTGCGGCGCGAAAATGGAAGTCATCCAGTACGGTGTAGTTGATGCCCGCATCCACGACGTCGCTGGTAAGGCACGACTCCCAGACACGTTCGGGTGTCCACATGCCGGCCGGTCGTGTCCCCAGATTGCGTTCAAGCCATGCGCTATAAGCTTGAATCTGGCCGACACGATCACGCGGTGGAAGCATTGTCAGAATCGGCTCATATTGCGGGCCGCCGATGATCTCAATCCGACCCACATCCACTAGCATTCGAACGCGATCCAAATACTCGGGATGGCGCTCGGCCAGCCACATCATCAGTGGACCCGACGTGTGCAGCGAAATCTGCAGCTGCTCGTAAGGCTCGAATACGTCAAGAAAGGGGAGATAGCTGTCTTGATACGCCTGCTCAAAGACCCCATCAAAGTTGCCGATAGGTTGATGGTTGTGAAGAACGAGGCAGAGGTGAGCGTGAGACGTCATGATTGCGATGTCGGTTCGAGTCGGATTTGCGACGATGGCCGATTGTAGGCCTGACGAGCTGATTTCCGAATGGTCACGGAGGATGATTTAGGGGGTTCAACCCGAAAACTAGGGCCGCCAGAACTCCTCAGCCGTCATGATTGGCGACGACTCTACAGTCGGAGTTGCTTGCGCAGAATACTTATCGGATGTCGTGGCCGTCAAAGTCCACCGGATTTGCAAGGTCGAGGCTTCGCTGGCCGAAGCGTGGCGTCCAGGGAATGCCTAGCAAGTTTCACGGCCGTATTTAGCCGAAAATTTCACGCCCTACTGGACATGTGATCGCGGGCGCGCCCTGGGGACGCAACGAAAAGGGACGCTTGCACGAGTTTATCGCTCGGACCTTCTCTGAATCGAAGGATGCCCGCGTCGATTGCTAAAGCATGACTCGCGGGTCTTCTGCCAATGCACAGGATCTCAGCTTCGACGCAGCCTGCTCGGGCAGCATCGGATTGATCATGCATTGGCTGCTCCACTCAAAACCTGCAACCTGGGTCATCCGAGGGAAAATCTCGATCGACCAGTGGTAAGCGTCTGGTGTGTCATTCGCACCTGGCGGACGCGTATGCAGGCAGAAGTTATACGCCGTGCCGGGCCGCAGTTTTTCAAGCCATGAAACGACGCGTCCCACGAGCCTTGAGACTGATTCGATGGTGCCATCATCGAGATCCTCGTAGCAGGGTTGATGATCCAGCGTCGTGATCCGAATCAGCATGGGCAGGTTGCTGGCGAACGGGCAGTACGCAATGAGGGAACCATCACGCCATACGATGCGTTGCTTTGCCTTCAACTCAGCTCGAACCATGTCGCAGTGAAGGCAGCAACCGCGATTGGCCCGATAACGGATCATGCGGTCAACTGAATTGCCGATCGCAGGAGGAATGCGATCGGTTGCGATCATCTGACTGTGCGTATGACGAAGCGAGGCGCCTGCTTTGCCACCAACATTCTTAAAGGTGCTGACATAGGCGATGCCCGGAATGCTCCGCCAGTACTGAAGTCGATCCCGGTAGGCCTGAAAGACCAGCTGGGCTTCCGATACGTCGAGTTCGGTGAAAGATTGCACGTGATTGCGAGATTCGATCACGACCTCATGCCCACCGGTCAGCGGGACGCTTTCAAACAGAGGCGTGTCACGCGATTGCGATTTCTTCTCGATGTTCGAGGGAGCTTTTTCGTGCGGTCGTTGGGCCGACGGGCCTACCGCAGGAAACTTGTTGGGGACCACGCGAACCGACCAGTCCGTGTCAGTGCAGTTTTGTTCAGCGCAGAGAACGTTCGTCGCGTCGCTCAAGCCCGCTTCAGACGGGGAGAGAATGTCGAGCCCCGAATCATCCTCCGAGACGCGACCGATCCAAACCGCAGGTGGAGTTGTGCTTTCGTTGCCTGGGCAAAACGGGCATTCCACCCGCTTCTTGATCCGGTCCTGGTCGTGAACGAACTCTTCAGGACGCTGCCCGCGATGCGGAGCAAAGACAGTCCAGTTCCCGGTGATGGGATCGAGACGAGATTCTGCTGGCTGCTGGTGCCCAGGGCCAGTTGGTTCTGTCTTCGTGTTCGGCTTAGCCGTCTCAAGCATGTGTGCCCGCTCCGGAGATGTTGAACGACATCCCTGCAAGTTGTTCGCGACGCGTTACATCGCATCGGGAATCGTACAGGATTTGTCCAATGAATCAGAGCTCAACCGGGCATTTGCCTCGGTTTTTCCGCCTATCCCGATCCAGCTTGCTTTGCACGTGATTTAAGGGCTAACGTTTTCGCATAAAGCTTTTCGTACTCCCTCGCACTCTTCTTCCATGACCAGTCTTGTGACATTCCGGTCTCGACGATTTGCGTCCATTGAGCGGGATGGTGGTAGCGAACGTTGAGGGCTCGTCCGATCGCGTCGTCCAAGGCGTGGGGATGAATGGTGTGTACGTAGAAGCCGGTCGCCGTTCCATCGGCGAGCGTTTGCTCGTTGCAATCGACCACGGTGTCCGCGAGTCCGCCCGTTGGCGTGACAATCGGCACAGTTCCATAGCGCAGACTGTACAACTGGTTCAATCCGCACGGTTCATAGTGGCTTGGCATCACGAAAACGTCAGAGCCCGCTTCGATGCGATGCGCTAGCGTGTCACTGAAACCAAGGTACAAAGCAAAGCGATTCGGATAGGCTTGCGCCAGCTCACGCAACTCTTGTTCATACCCAGCATCTCCGCTCCCCAGTACGATCCATTGTGTGGGGCGATTTTCTTCTAGATGCCAGCGAAGCACCGGCAAAATCAGGTCCCACCCCTTCTGCTCGGCCAAGCGTCCCACGAGACCAATCATCGGGACCTCGTCACTGACTTCGAGATGAAACTGTTCTTGCAGCGCTCGCTTGTTAGCTGACTTACCTTCCCGCCACGTCTTGATGTTGTAGGTGGCTGCGAGCTTGGTGTCCGTTTTGGGGCTCCAAACGCTTCCGTCGATGCCGTTGGTGATACCGCTGACTCGGTCCGACACGCTTTCCAACACTCCGTCGAGCCCGCAGCCGTGCTGAGCCGTGCGAATCTCTTCGGAATAGCGAGGACTCACCGTTGTGATCATGTCCGAACTGACGATGCCGGTCTTGAGATAGTTGAGCTGGTCGTAGAATTCGAACTCTTCGTGATTGAAGTGATGCCAATCGAGGCCGGTCCATGCGAACGCCGACTTCGGGAACTGCCCTTGGTAAGCCAAGTTATGAATCGTCATCACGGTCGCGGCATTCTTCAGCGACGCGTGTGGACGTTCCTCAGCGGCGAGCAGGGCCGGGACAAGTCCAGATTGCCAGTCGTTGCAGTGCACGATGTCAATCGACCAGCCAATGCGGCACATTGCCTGGATCGCGGCGCGACAGAAGAAGGCAAATCTTTCGGCGTTGTCCGGATAGTCACCGGTCGGCGTACCGTACAGGGATTCCCGGTCAAAGTACTGGGGTTGGTCAATGAACCAGACCGGAACGTCATTCACATCGGGAAGACGTCCTTTCAACAAGCGACAGCCAACCAATTTCCGCGGACTCATCGATACCGCAAAACTGATATCGGTGGGTTCAACCCCAGCATGGCTTTGGTGCACGCTTCGAAAAGCGGGCATGATCACTGCTGCACGATGACCCAGGGCGGCGACGCGTGATGGGAGAGCCCCGCATACATCCGCCAAACCACCCGTCTTGGCAAAGGGAACAGCTTCGGTAGTGAGATAGACGATATTCAAGCTTTCACTCGCATGCTCACGCTCGGCATCTCAGCGCAGGATTTGGAGTTGGGTTCCGATCGGGTCTGATCACGCCAATCCGTGGGCTGACAGGACGATACAAATCACCGATTCGTAACCGGGAATCACGAGTCTTCCAAGCGTCCGGCAGAGTTTAGTCTCGGGAACCCATTTTCACCACAACGAAGCGCAAACTGGGGGGCAATCGTTCCCATCCGGCCGCTACTTGACCGCTATGGGGCCTTCCCGCGACCTCGTGGTGAGGTCGGCGAGGCAGAGTGGATGAAGTAGAATGGAGATTCCATCACGCACGCCCTGTCATTGCATTTTCGAAGAGTTGTATGTCGATCGCTCTCAGCGAATTTTGGACCAGATTGGTTCGTTCGGGTATCACCGATGCGACTGGTTGCAAACAGCTCGCCGCTGCCTACAGCAAGGCAAATCAAGGCACACCTCCGAGTGACAGCGAAACGCTTGCCAACTATCTGATGGAAGTTGGGAGTCTGACGAGCTTTCAAGCGGATGCGTTGTTAGCCGATCCACCGCGTGACTTGCGATCGGGCCACTATCTGATCCGTTCTGATCGCGGACCCATCCCCTTGAGTCGATGGATTCCTGTGTCGCGGCTGGATGATGGCCGAACGGGCGTCTTGTATCGAATCCCGAACGATCAGCTGATTGGCGGACGCGATCAATGGCTGCAGGCCCACCAAGAGGTCGCCGGAGACGGATTACAGCGTTTCGAGTACGAGACTCAGCAGGCGTGGACGCTCGTGTTTTCGGAGTTGCCCGAAGGACGCTGTCTAAATGAGCGACTGGAAAACGGGGAAACGCTGGATGCTCCTTCTGCCTGCAAACTCGGGATTGCGGTTGCTGGGGCACTCGAAGCGATGCATCAGCGACCCTTGGTGCACGGTTCCGTGCAAGCTGATCATGTGTGGATGAGCCAGGACGGAGCGGTGACCTTGCTGCGAGATCCCTCCGGTCCTCCGATCGGGATCGGGGCCGACGCAACGGATCGTTGGATCGATGTGACTGAGAAGCCAGAGTTCTATGCCGCACCCGAATCCACTAGACCTGACCAAGTGCCAACCTGCGAGGCGGACATCTATAGTCTTGGCTGTCTTTTATTCAGGCTGGTTGCGGGACGCTACCCAATCGAGGGTGCGTCGGCACAGAGCACGCTGGCTGCCCACGCAACGGAGATGCCCTCGGAACTAACCGAGGCGATTGCCAAAGGAGAGACCGGCGATCCGTTCTATCGAGTGATCGCGTTTGCGATGGCGAAAAGCCCATCGGCGCGATTCGCATCGGTGGCTCAGTTGAGCGGTGCATTGAATGCCATCTTGCCGTTGGTGGGAGCTCAGGATTCCGGTCAAAATTCAGCGCCGGTTGCCGGAACTGGCAATCGGACGGGCGCGACAACGCGGGCATCTGCCTCGTCGCCGAAATCGCCAATGGATTCTGTGGCAGCGAAAGACGCGTCGAGTCGATCGAAGAAAACCGCTCAGCCATCAAGCAACAAGCCTTCCCAAGAAAAGTCCTCGAAAGCGAAGTCCTCAAACGCAAAGTCCTCGAAGGCTACTTCGACCACGCGCCCGTCCGCTGACCCTGGAAAGGAGAATCCGCGAGCAAAGAAGGGCGACAAGACGGGAACGGCCAAGTCGTCTAGCTCATCGAGTTCTCCGTCCACCGGAAAGAAAGCGAAGACTCAAGCGAATGAGTCCGCAACACCGAAGTCTGCAGAAGCAACGCCGTCGAAACTAGCGTCCGACCGATCAAAGGCTGCGCATGATGCACCGACGGTACCGATGCATCCTGTTGATGACCCGACCAGAGCGGTTAGCCATCCTTCTCTGTCCTCCGATGCACCAACCGCACCGATGGCGACGACCCCATCCGAATCAGTACCGACGGTTCGATCGGCGACTGGGCTGTCCGATGGCCCGCCCCAACCAACGATTCAACAATCAGGTTTGAATTCCGCTCCGGAACCTCCCTCGC
>JBPCVD010000123.1:0-3313 GCA_051010815.1 Rubripirellula sp. | reverse complement strand
AACCTGATCAGGCGATTGCCGCGCACGAATCTTATTGACGGCCAACATGCGTGGCACCCCAGGCATCAAATCGGAAGCGATTCGCATCAAGTCACCCAGCGTGCCATCGCGCGACGACTCCGCCGCTGTCACCACAAGGAAAGCAGAGCAGAGAGTCGCGGCCCGTCCAAGCAGCTCACGCCGCGCCTTGGGCGACCCCAAGCCGAATGCTTCATCGGAGACGATGTCGGGGCAATCCAGCAAACCGATCCCAACCGAGTCGAGTTTCCGATCCGTTGCCACCAAGGGAACCGAAAGACAATCCGCATCGCCCGAACGGTTGTTGTATTGCTGATGAGCCTCTTCAGGAATTTCGGACAACATCTCGGGAGGCTGTCCAACCGAATCACCAATCCGACTCATCAAGAGTCCCCAGAGCTCCGCGTCGCTCTCCCAAGCCTTTGGCAACCAAAGCACAAAGCGGTGCGTGCCCTGCGCATTATTCGCTCCCCTCAGCGTCCTCGCTCGACCCGCATCGCTCAAGAAAGTCGCAACCAGGCTCGTCTTTCCGCTGTTCAGCATGCCTGCGATGGCAACGGTCGGCCAATCGACCAAACGCTCCGCGGTGTGCAGTTGTCTGCCCGAGGCGAGCAGGTCATTGGCCACCGTGGGACAGAGCCGTCGCAGAGTATTGAGAAAGCTGTCGCGTCCCTCGGTGGGAAACGCAATTTCAATGGCCGCGCGGCGATCGTCGTCTTCCAACAACGACAGCAGGCTTGGCCAATCGAGCGTCGAGTCTGTCTTGCGGCGTGATCCGAACATAATCAGTGCACCGTGGTGGTGCCGGAATCTCCTGTTCCCGCAGAGCGTTCATTGGGGTCGGCGGGTACAAGTCGATTCGTTCCCGCACCCGAACTCTTGCCAGAGTCCTGCCCCATTCCCGCCTGAAACTCGATTTCCCACCAGCGTATCGCATCGGCCGACGTCCATCGCCCGGCATCCGTGCATTGCCGCAAGGAGGATTCAAATTCTTCCATCGTATGGGGGCGTTCTTTCGGCTCTTTTCGCAAACAACTCATCAGCAAATTCTGCAAATCATCAGGGAGACTCGCTCCCAATCGATCCGAAGGTCGTATCGGCTCCTCGTTGAGCTGCTTCAGACAAACGTCCACCGATGAATCTCCTTCGAACGTCGGCATTCCGGTCAACAAGGTGTAACCGACGGCGCCAGTGGAATACAGGTCGCTTTGCTCGTCCGCCTTGGTAGCATCGCGGACCGATTCGGGCGACATGTACATCGGTGTCCCAGTGATTCCTTCTGACTGTGTTAGATCCGCGGATTCCCGGTCAACTTCTCGAACCAACCCAAAGTCCAGCACTTTGATCATGTCGTACAAGCCTGCCCTGGCCGTGAGAAGGATATTGGAAGGTTTGATATCGCGGTGAATCATACCGGACTGATGTGCTTCTGACAGTGAACCACAGATTTGCAGCAACAAGTGAATGACACGCTCCGGAGGCTGTGGTCCAAAATTTTCGATCAGCTCCTGCAAGGTGATGCCGTCAACAAATTCCATCGCATAGTAATACGTCTCCGTCCCGATGACTCCATAGTCGTAGATCTCAATCGTATTGGGATGACGGAGGCGTGAGGTCGTCTGAACCTCTCGTTCAAACCGCGACACCGAAATGGGATTGACCTCCTCGCCTTGCAAAACTTTGATCGCAACCTCCCTGCCAAGCAATCGATGCTTGGCCCGATAAACCGCCCCCATGCCCCCTTCACCCACCAGAGAGCCCAAATCGTAAGGGCCAATTCGACGAGTCACGTTGGTGCCGTCCGACCCGACTTCGACAGCGGGTGCCGTGCTGACGCGATGCGAGTAGTACGCCATCCCCGCAATCGCCAACAAGTTCGCCATAGTCAACCACTTCAACCAATCCAACGACTCGTACGCTTCACGCACGGATGTCTCGGTGGCCAACCCAAGTTTGTATTCGGGTAACCATGTCCACGCGCCGATCACTTCTTCGCCGCGGAAGTCGGTGTATCCGTCGAGGTCCTGCCCCGTGCCTCCGCGTGTGGCCTGATCTGCCATGAACGTGAGTGGAAGAGCGCTGGGCGCCTGCTTCAAGGCCTCGTCCGACTTGGTCGCGATTGGCAGCCTCGCACTTTCCTGAAGCATCCCGTTCGTCGGGCTCTTGGGTCGTCTTGCCCTTCGGTTGACGTTCCGAAATCGCACGGGCGTGACGAACAGTGCCACGGAATCGAATGCGTAACTTTGGCCCGTCGCTCCAACCCTCGTGGTGGTGACCAATGGAATGAACGTATCGTTGGGGTCCAACATCATCATCAAGGCGCCGATCGTTCTGGCGCCATCCACGATCGGAACCATCGCAGCCATCCAAGCCACGGGATACCGATCGGACTCAGCGGCCTGATTTAGCGGCGCCGGAAAGGGCAGGCAAACGACAGGCTGTCGACCTACCAGCGTCTTCCAGGCATCCTCAGGCACCGGCAAATCACGCTGCAACAAATGCGGCAAGTCTGTGGCTGCCACCGTTCCGTCGGGCGTGACCAAGCACCAACCGGCGTACTCTGCGGGTAGCGATAGATCGGAAAGCGGCAACGATCCAGCATCGGCCGGCGACTCTGCCATGATCAACATCGATGCTTCCTCGAGCGTTGCAGTTTGCTGCTGTAACTGCTCCGCATCGGCGAGCCGTTGCCCCATCCAACTTTCAACTGAAGTGGTGTTTCCGACGAGCACACCTTGCAAGGCGTCTCCCGCCAACTGGCGTAATGAACCACGCAACGCAACACCGAAACCCAATGCCAACAACAGAAGAACCGCGGCGATAATCGCCAAGCGACGAGGGGTCATCCTGAGGGAGTCGACCGGCTCATCGTCGCGAGCACCGTTCACGAAATCGCCGCTGCGTGCATCGTTAGAGGCACGAGAGAGCGCGGGCAGGGTAGGAGGGGGCTCCGAAGGCATCCGTACACTATGTTCGAAATGAACTCCTCCGAGTAGAGGTGCAGGTTTCCCGAGCCAAACCACGCAAATCAGCCGATTTTCGGCGAACGCAACCACTCGCGATGCGGGCAACCATCCAACCAACCGACGCGGATGCCAAAGCGACGGCGGCAACGCGGACGGTCACCGCGAAACGACGGAGGACTCGACAGAAGCGATTTCCACCGAAGGCTCTTGAGCAGAACGCTCATGCTTGGACACACTTTCAGTAGAAGCCTCTTCAATAGAAGCCTCTTCAGTAGAAGCCTCTTCAGTAGAAGCCTCTTCAGTAGAAGCCTCTTCAGTAGAAGCCTCTT
>JBPCVD010000122.1:0-8982 GCA_051010815.1 Rubripirellula sp. | reverse complement strand
GACGATTGGGGGCAACATGTCGCCAGTCATCCAGTGTTCGCAGCTGCGTTCCATTCGCTTGATCCGCCCTACCCAGTGCAGCATCCCAAGCCCGCGGGACTCAATGCCTACTCCGGAACATGTGGTCAAGAGTTCGTCGACTTCTCGACCTTTCCAAACGAACTTCAAGGTGGTTACATCAAAGCGAGGTACAAGCCAACCAATCGGATTGAAATCCACCGCTGGAAAGAGGGCGATTTCGGCTATGACGAGGAATACGTTAGTGACTTGATCTTCTCGAAGAACCTCAGTTTTATCCCCGTCGACATACGATTTGGACCTCGGGGAGCCCTCTATGTTTGCGATTGGTACAACCCGGTAAAGGGCCACGCGCAATACTCTCTCCGCGATGAAAGACGTGATCGACACTCCGGTCGGATCTGGCGCATCGTTGAAAAGGGAAAGCCGCTTCAAGACCCGCCCGCGCTCGCGGACGCTTCGATTGAAACGCTACTCGAACAATTGAAACGTCCAGAGGGTCGCGTTCGATACTGGGTTCGTCGTGAACTTCGAGAGCGGGACCCCAAGCAGGTCTTGCAGGCAGTCAACCGCTGGTTAACCACGTTGACACCTGATGACGATCGGTATCGACACCATCAAGTGGAGGCAATTTGGATTTACCGGGGAATCGACGAGCAAAACCTTGACCTGCTTCGCGAGTTGCTTGGTTGCGACAATCACTACGCTCGCGCCGCGGCGACGGAACAACTTCGATATTGGCATCCCGATATGGCAGACAGCAATGAAATCCTGTCACGATGCATCAATGATCCTGCACCCATGGTTCGCATGCAGGCGGTGATCGCATCGAGTTACATCGGTACGAAGCAAGCCCTCGACACGATGCTTGAAGTGCTCGAACATCCTCACCAAGGACATTTGAATTATGCGATCCTGTGCGCGTTGGGCTCGCATACGTTGCGACGCCACTGGGAGCAAGACGAGTCCTACAGTGTGGCAACGATTCTACGTCAAGCGAAACAGCAGTCTGAGCTTCGGGAACCGACGCCGGCAGCACAAGATGCTCAATTTGATGCCCAACGAAATCTGGCCGCGTTCACGATTTCATGCGTTCCCGAGGTCATGCGTTTTACGACGGAGCAATTTGTCGTGCAAACGGGACAACCGGTGAAGATTGTCTTCACCAATCCTGATGCGACCGATCACAACCTCGTCTTGGTCAAGCCGGGCGCATTGGAAGAGGTCGGAATGGCGGCGAACGAAATGGCACGCGATCCAAAGAACGCCAACTCCGACTTCATTCCGCGGTCGAAACGAAGCCTGATTTTGCAGGCGACCAAAATGATCGGCCCCATGCGTAAGTCTCGCGTGCATGTCCTCCGTTTTCAGGCGCCGAAAGAACCGGGCGTCTATCCCTACGTTTGCACATTCCCGGGACATTGGGTCGTGATGAAGGGAATCATGGTCGTGGCGGATTCCGAGGCCGATGCCAAGCAGATGCTCGCAAACGAAAAACCGAAAATCATTCAAGAATGGAAGCTGAGTGATTTCGAGTCGCTCGAAGTCCCCGTCGCGGACGAACAACGGATCATGCGTGGGATGGCGGCGTTCATGAAAGCGAATTGCAGCCAGTGCCATGTGCTTGAGGGGCATGGCGTGAATCTGGGCCCCGACTTGAAGCAGGTCACGAAACGCTACAAGGACACGAAATTGCTGCGTCAACTTCTTGAACCATCGACTGAGATCAACGAAAAGTACCAAAGCTACAAGTTCCTGCTTGTTGATGGTCGAGTGGTCAGCGGCGTGATCGTGAAGGACAGCAAGAAGCATCTGGACGTCATGACGACTTTACTGACGCCCACCAAGCTAACGCGGGTAACGAAAGCCGATGTCGAGCAACAAGTGAAGTCGACCGTTTCAGCAATGCCCGCTGGCCTTTTGGACGTACTCACGCGTACCGAGATCAATGACCTACTGTCTTTTCTTCAATCCCCAGGGTTCGCGATGCCCGAGCACCTGAAAAAGATGCACGACCACGGCGCACATTCGCCAGTCGAAGAATAGCGAAGTGAATTCGAATCAGCTCTCTCGATCTAGACGACCTTGAGTCCTCATGCTGGCAAGTGGCTGCAAAGCAACGTCAATTAAGCCAAGCCGAATACCGAGGTCGAGTCCGAGTATTTTGTATACTTGCAGATCGACGAATCGCTCGCCCATCTTTTCCGCGGCGTGTCCCAAGTGTGTGACCGAGTTCCATCCCTATGTTCCCGATCCTTCCCCCGATCGAGATTCCCGACGACACAGAGTTCAAGCTGGACTCGGTTCCGGAAGCGACCGCACTTTCTCGGTCTGCATTGAAACTGGTCGCCCAGTCAAAGCATCCACATTGGCTTGCAAACGATCGAAGCCTACTCGGTCGTTGGAATCGCACCTCAAGACGTTACCTTTGGGGACTGGATCGTTGGAAGCCTGCAGTTGATCGTTTGCGCGAGGGAGCTCGTCTAAGCGGCGTCGTTTATAGCCCCGCGACCTCTGAACGCGCATTCTCGAAAGCTGCTGCGTTGCAGAACTTCGCTTGGTTGATTCGGTTGGTGGAACTGAACGCTCGGCGAATGTATTCGGCACGTCGAGCAGACTGGTCCGCTGAAATGCTTCTCGACGGAATCAGAGCCGCAGGTGACCTTCGTAAACATGCCGATTCGGAACAGCTGCAACTATCGATCGAGTCGGAACTTCATTTGATGAGAGAACTTCGATCACTGGCCAGTCGGCGTCGAGTGACTCCTGACTTAGCGGATCGAACCTTCGAAAGCGCGGACACAATTTTAAGGGATCCGCTCGACCGTCCTCCACTCTGGACGGAAACCTACGATCGCAAAACCGAAACTCGCTTTCAGATTGACGTCGCCGAATCCCTGCCAGAAAAAGAGCGGCTTAGGCGGGCCATCTATGCGTCGCTGATCGAGACCGGCAAAGTAGGATCTTGCCGAGATCTGTTCCGCGTCGCCGGAACTCAAGTCAGCTTTCGTTTTCCCGAGACCTTCTCTCGCGAGCACAAACTCCCCGATTCGGAACAATGGAGTTCCTTAATTGACAACCACGTCCAGGCTGAAATCGTCGCCTTGTTTCAAGCGAGTCAGCGAATGGACACTCGAGACGTCGCTGCTGGGGCAACGATCGCCCACCTTTGTCTCTTCGCCCACTACCGCCGACTAGGCTTTTATCCGGCAAGTCTTCCGAGCGGCTTCCACCAATACCGAAGTGAAGTACCCGTCGATTCCTTCGCGAAACCGAATCGCATTCTGCAGCTTCGGCTCGCTGGGGGAGAGCGTCTTCGTGGTTTAGGCGTCGACAATTGGCGTGGATCTCTACGAACCAAAAGCAATCAGCCGCTCGTCTACAGCGTTGGTCCCGATCGTGAAGACGACCGAGCTTCCATCACATGGGACGGGAACCTGCAGGGTGGTGGCGATTGGATATTCCCGCTGCCGCCGCACCGGAGACCCCGTCACCTACTGCAATTCGACCTGCGCAAGGCGTTGATCGCGATGACGCTTATTGGCCTCATGCTCGCGTATCTCACTTCCGGTCCTGCGCGACAGCGACGAGTGATCCAGCGCATCGATGCGAATGGTGGAAGTGTCGGTTTCCGCACGGTCTCATCGGGAAACTGGCAAGGATTTTTTCGCAATTGGCTTGGCGATGAACGCTTTGGCACCATCGAGTCCGTGGACCTCGGTCAGTCGGCACGTGTCGGTTACCTGCTCCAAGCAATGTCAGGGCTCCATGATCTCTCTGAAATGAGCCTGTCAAGCTGCACGGTTGGCGACGGTGATTTCGTCCACCTGCGGCACTTCCCGAAATTGCAGACGCTCTGGCTCGACTCTGCGTCCATTCCGCCCAAGGAATACGCCAACCTCAGCGGCCTACATCAGTTGGTAACGCTGAGTTGCTCCGACACCGCCATCAACGACAAGGGAATCGCCCAGATCCCGAAGTTGCCGTCATTGCGATCCTTCACGCTTAGTTCGACTGATGTCACCGGCGAATCTTTTGACAAGCTTGCCGAGCGTTTTCCGAATCTGACCGAATTGGTTCTCTACGACACAAAGTGCACAGACGAGGCGATGCGGCAGGTGGGTAAACTGCGCCGACTCGAATACCTGGATGTTGACGGCACAAATATCACCAACCTTGGCGTTGCCCACTTAAGCGATCTCACGAATCTTCAAACGCTCGACTTGCAACGCACGGCGATCAGCGACCCTGCAATCAAAAGCTTGTCCAAGATGACCAAGCTGAGTGAACTTCGTTTGAACGAGACGCAGGTCGATGGCAGCGGACTCATCCACTTGCAAAAACTGCCGAAGCTTGAAACGCTGACGATGGATGGGACACGTCTCACCGACCAACAAATTCCGATCCTGGTGAAGTTAACGCGGCTTCGTTCACTCAGTATCGATGCAACGAGAGTTTCGCCTGTTGGGACAGCAGCGTTATCGCAACTCCAGGCCTCTGTCATGTATCCGCAGTGGGCCGGTGGTTGGAATTCGAATCAGGGCGTGCTCACGGCGCCTGCCACCTCGATACCCGGGACACGTTCGGCCGCCGGAACACCGCCATCGCCGTCGACTCCAACAGATTCAGGTGCTGCAAATTCAGATACTGCAGATTCAGCTGCTGCCAAACCCGAGCCAATCCCGGAATCGACGAACGAAACGTCGAAGCTCAGTCCCGCGGATAGCAATTCCGAAGACCCAAGTTCGCAAAAAGAGGCTGCGAATACACCCATACCCGAAACGGATCATCAGGAGTCCGGGACGCAATCAAATCGCTGAGGGCGATCGCGTTGAATTCAAAAGAAGGGGGGTGTGGATAACTGGTTGAAGTCACGAGCAGAAATCCGACGGACTTCGCGTGATTCGCCTCGACCGTTACATTCACATGTCCTACCAATTTGTTTTGCCTGCGAGAGACCCACTCCATGCGCATCGTTCTCTGCTACCCAGTCGAAGATCGACACATTGCACAAATTCAATCAGCGGCACCGGAAGCCGAAGTCGTCAATGCAGGACAAGAGCGAATTGACGAATTGCTTCCCACAGCAGATATCTTCATTGGTCATGCGAAGGTTCCGGTCAACTGGGATCGCGTCCTCGCGGCGAAGAAACTCAAGTGGATTCAATCCTCTGCGGCTGGACTCGATCATTGTTTGGTCCCAGGAGTCATCGAGTCTGAGATCCTAGTCAGCAGCGCGTCCGGGCTATTTGCTCCACAAGTAGCCGAGCAAACCTTCTCGCTTCTGTTTGGGCTATTGCGAAAATTGCCGCTATTCTTCCGCGCGGAAGCGAAACGAGAGTTCATTCGTCTACCAACCGACGATCTTCGCGGAAAGACGGTGGGAATCGTTGGCATGGGTGGCAACGGACGCATGCTTGCGAAAATGCTTGCCCCGTGGGACGTGCGAATCGTCGCCACAGACTACTTTCCCGTCAATCCGCCCGTGCAGGTGTCGCAGTTCTGGGGCGCGGATCAACTTGACGCCTTACTTGGCGTCAGCGACATCGTCGTCCTAACCTTGCCTTTGAATGCCGAAACCTCAGGACTCTTTGACGCCGAGCGAATCGCCAAAATGAGGCCGGGAAGCCTGCTTATCAATGTCGCCAGGGGAGCTGTCGTCGTCGAATCGGCATTGGTAGCTGCCATCGAGACGGGACACCTGCGGGGTGCAGGGCTCGATGTCACCGAGGTCGAACCGCTTGCAAGAGAGAGCAAGCTTTGGGACGACCCGAAAGTGATCATCACGCCTCACGTTGGAGCTCAGTCGTCGAGACGAGTCGACGACACCACTGACTTTGCCTGTGTCAACCTACAACGATTCCTGGCCGGCGAATTGCCATTCAATCGGGTGAACAAACAGCTTGGGTTTCCGCACCCCTCCGTCGCTTGGCATCCAGAACAAGATTCCGGAGATCAGAATTGACACCTGCCCGAAGTAGCAGCAACCGGGTCGCGAGCGTGTCAGAAGCGGTGATCACTCAAAAGATGCGAAGCGTCGGCCCGCTTCGATTGCCTGACCATCGTGCCAGCGATTTCATCCACCATTTCAACCGCGTCTATCGGGGCCTGGGACTGGAGATTCGCGAGATTCAAGAGGAATCAAAAAAAATCCCCGGCAGCCCAAAAGCTGCCGGGGACATGATTGACGGTTCGTCTTCAGCGATCGACAAAGTGACTTGAAGAGTTGAACTGCTGCGAGCGAAGGAACGAATTCCGCGTCGAGACGTTCAGTGGAGTTTTCAAGTTGAGTTATCGATTGGTTTCACTTTCTGGACGATTAACTGAGACTCGGCTTAGTGGCCGCATCCGCAGCTAGGCTCGCATCCGCAAGTTGGCTCGCATCCGCAAGTTGGCTCGCAAGGAGCTTCGCAACCACAAGCTGGCTCGCAGCCGCAAGCTGGCTCGCAGCAGTTGCTGCCGCATCCGCGATTCTTGTTGAACATCTTCGAGAAGAAGCCTTTCAGGCCGCAACTTTTCCGGCCACAACCTGAGTCGCAACCCGAGTCACAGCAGGACTCAACAACTTCGCATCCGCAAGCTGGCTCGCAAGGAGCTTCGCAACCGCATGCTGGCTCGCAACCGCAAGCTGGCTCGCAGCAGTTGCTGCGACGCTTCGAGAACAAGCGGCTGAAGAGGCCGCACTTCTTGGTTCCGCATCCCGAGTCGCAACCGGAGTCGCAGCAAGGATCAGCTTCGCAACCGCAGGTTGGAGCACATGGTGCTTCGCAGCCGCAGGCAGGCTCGACATCGCAACACGTGTCACAGCCCTTGTTACACAACTTGTCGAAAAGGCCGAACGCACTTGCGTTGACCGAGCTCGCAGCAACCATTGCGATTGCCATCAGAGCGGGAACGATTACACGACGCATCGTGAGATCTCCATGGATATAGGTACTAGGGAAGGTTTTGCCACGCCTGAGTCGCAACACGTCCGAGCGGCCAATGACCAGCTCGTAGCTGACTTGCTCGATCCGATCACAAACAACTCCTGGGAAGTAGGTCGATCGGCGTGTGGCGGCGCTTGTGGCGAGCACCAAAGTTTGGTGTTCACAAGCAGCTATCGTCGGATCAGCCTCCACACGTCCGACTATCCTTTGAGAAAAGGCAGAGCGACTGCGAAACGGGGGTCATTGGTAACGCCTATGACAGTCATGCGTCTCGATCGGGTTCTTACGCCCTCATACTGCACCTCATCTGCATTGCTTTGCCTTAGACGTCCCCTCATTGCTAGAGTCGCGTGACAAAGGACCATTTCCCAATGAGGCGCAGGGCGCCGCAAACTCCGCCCAAGTCGAACCTTGGTCGGACTCTCACGAAATCATCTCCGCATACGATTTCGGATACGTTCGCCAAACGCGGTCGTCGCGCTGACCGTAGAATGGAGGTCGTGCGGTTTCGCACAACAATGTGCAGTGGTGCACTGATTCTTGCACGAAGCGTCCGCGTTGGTATGAATCCGCACTCTACGTGCATACGGCACTCGCCTTGCATGTGAAGGAAACCGAATCAGCCGCCGGTTGGTTCGCGTTCAACACAGGAGACTCACCATGACTCAGCCATCCATTCTTTGTGGCACTGACTTCACTGATGCAAGTGAGGAAGCGCTGCGTCTCGCGGTGATCGAGGCGCAACGACGTGATGCCGTGCTAGACCTTGTCCATGTCTGGTATCCCGTCGACGCAGTCCCGGTGGACATGTCGGGGATCGGACTTCCGGTTTACGACTCGGAGTTGCCGTCGGAACTACGTCACAAATTGGAGTCTGTGCCAGTCGACCTGCCCGCGGATCGCGTTCGGCGGCATCTCGAAATTGGACCGGCAACCGATGTAATCGTTCACAAGGCGGAAGAACTTGGTAGCGAACTGTTGGTCGTCGGGACTCACTCCAGGGGTCCGTTGATGCGATGGTTCGTGGGCAGCGTGGTCACCGGTCTTCTCCGGCAATCGCCCTGTCCGATTCTTGTCTGCCGCACGCCTCATCCTTCCGAGGATTGAGCTGCCTCTGAGTCGTAACTCGCTCCCTTCTTCGCTGTTCACACCGCATGAAAGCTCCAAACGCGTCGATCGCGAACGATTCACCGACTTTGGAGCACTCCCATAGCCCGGCAGAAATCGCGGCAAGAATCGCAGCGCCCAATTCTCACAGCTATCTTCGAGATGGAATCTATGGCGCCATTGATGGCGCCGTCACAACCTTCGCAGTCGTGTCCGGCGTCGCCGGAGCCGGACTGTCACCGACCATCGTCATCGTGCTTGGGATCGCAAACTTGATCGGGGATGGCTTCTCGATGGCCGCCGGAAACTTCCTCGGCACCCGTGCTGAGAACCAAGAATTGGAAAAGGTCCGATCGATCGAGCAAAAACACATTCGTGAATGCCCGGAAGGCGAGCGAGAGGAAATCCGACAAATCCTGACCAAACAGGGCTTCTCGGGTGACCTCCTCGAGCGTGCAGTCGAGCAGATCACGGCCAATGAAACGACCTGGGTCGAAGCCATGCTGCAAAACGAATATGGACTTTCGATCGATCAACGGGGCGCCCTGCCTGCGGCGGCAATGACGCTTGGCAGTTTTATTGTGGTGGGTGGAATACCACTTTCCCCGTTCGTGTTGAACTGGATCTTCGAATTGGATTTTGATCCGTTTCCGTTCAGCGCGGCGCTCACGGCAGTCGCATTTTTCCTCGTCGGTGCCGTGAAATCTCGATTTGTACAACAGCGATGGTGGCTGGCGGGATGCGAGACGCTAACGGTTGGCGCGATTGCGGCAGGCCTAGCCTACGGATGCGGACACCTACTCGGTTCCATTGCACGGTAGCAGTATCGAAACGACTCCCGAGAATCGCACCTCGGCGGTGGGCCTCCCAAACCTTGATGCTCGCAAGAGTGTTGACGATTGGCCATGATAGAGCCATGAATCAAGAT
>JBPCVD010000121.1:0-11017 GCA_051010815.1 Rubripirellula sp. | reverse complement strand
GTCAGCGTTCGCACGCCCTGGCCGCTCAACTTCCACGCCAATCCGTCTTCGCTCTTGGCAAGCGCGTCGTAATCACAGGCCATCCACCAGCGTGGATTCTGACTCGACGAATGAGCACTGTTACGTGACATCTGCAGGTAGCTGGGCAGGCCATTGACAGGAGAATCGGTCAGACCCATCGCCACGCGTTTCATTTCAAAGTCGGCGGCGACGAGCGTGCGAGCATACCGAGAATCGGCTGGAATCCCGGTCAAATGAATCATTTGCGGCCCAAACGCTTCTCGCATTGATGCTTCGAATACCGCAGGATTTTGGCCAGGACGCAGTTTGATGCGGCGTAAAAGTTGTTGAAGTCTGAGGCGGCCTTCCGGGGTAGGCTCGATCGAGCAGCTGATTCCCTCGTGCCGAGCCGACTCGACGCTGCGAAGGGCGACCACCAAGTCGGCCAGACGCATCGTGGATCCACCGGTCACAGTTCCGACGACGAAACCGTCTGGCCGCAGTTTCCAGGGTTCCGCAGGACCCGCGATGATCACGTCCTGCTTTTCTTTGTCGACAAAGACGTATTCAATTCGCTGCAATCCCGCCAGAAACTCAACTTCATCGGGGACTGCTTGTCCGGTTTGGCTGCTATCGATGATCGCCTGTTGAAGACCTTTCAGCGAGATCATTCTCATCTCGGTGGCTTCATCAAGCTCACCCGCAAGTGGCTCCAAACCTTGGCGAACCACGTTCGCAAGCTCCTGACGCTCTTGGATGGATGCCGTGCGAACGATGCCAGCACCGTCGATGACAACGCCACCCACGGAACGGCGACCGCCGAATCCAATGCCGGCGTGGACTGTCGTCGCCAAGGCGATGATGCCCAGTGATGCCGGGACGATGAAACGAAGAAGACGTTTAGGGGCCAAATCCATCGCAGTGGATCTCCGAGAATGCTACCCGTGCGAAAACACGCGTAGATGTGGAAAGGGTTGAAGAGTGATCTCTATTGTGACCAAGCGATCGGTTCATTTCGAGAAAAAAGTACGCAGGGACTAGGATAGTTGTCGCAAAAATAATCGGCAACAGAAGCTTGGAGGCATCCGGCGCTGGACGCGAAAAGCGGCAGATCCTAGTTTGGAGGTAGCCGTTTTGCGGCTCTTGTCACCTCGTTCGAGGCTTCGAAGCCATTTCGACCGTTCCCCAGAGCAGCCACGTTGAGTTCCAAAGACCCTATGCCGTCGCCGAGCTCCGACCCTGATTCACGTGAGCAGGGCGCCTATTTGGTGTTGAGGAGCGCGGGTCGATGGAGCGATGTTTTTCGCCTGTCACCCCCCGGTGGAGCCGTCGTGGGACGCGCATCCTCCAACGAAATCGTGATTCGCAGCGAGCAGGCAAGTCGACAACACGCCCAGATCGTTTGGCGCGAGAACGGCTGGATTCTCGAGGATTTAGGCAGTCGAAACGGCACGTTTCTCAATGGGCAGCGACTCACCGAGGCGGTTTCGCTTAGCGACGCGGACGTCATTGACGTTGGTGGATTCGCGATCACCTTCACACAGCGAATTCAAGGCGGACTGGGGGAGCCGATCCTGTCGACCGATTCTTCGGCGCAGGCAACCGATGATCAGATCACGATGGAGATGGATGTCGATTCGATCACAGATCGTCGACGCCACAGTTCCTATCTTTACGATCGTAGCGGTTCTTCCAAGGCGGCAGCGCGGGGAGGCGGACTCTCCAGCCGCCAATTACTCCAGCTCGCATTCGCCCTTGCCCGCTGCGAGGAAGCACAGCAAGCCGTCGACGCGGTCTTGGATTGTCTCGCCAAGCACATCACTTTGGATACGGCAGCAGTCTACGTTTGGAAGTCAAATCAGGTTCCGAAGGGAACGGTGGAGATTCCGCTTGCCGGAACTCGACAGACCGGCTCAAGGAGTTACCGAAGACCTCCTGAAGCTTTGATTGCTTCGGTAGCGGCAGACGAAGGGCAAGCCGTGCTCGCTCGCAATGTGATGGGTGACGGTCAAATCGCGACCGAGAACAGCCGCGGCGAAATGGACGTGGAAAGTGTCATCGTAGCGCCGGCGCGGGATCACGAAGGAAGGCTACGCGGAATGATCCACCTCACGACGACGTCGGGAACGACACCGCTGGGCTCGAATGAACTTGAGTTTGTCGTTGCCACTTGCGAGATCCTCGGTGAGTCACTTTGGAACTTGACCGATCGACGCCGACTCAGTCGATCGTTGCGTCAAAGCCAGAAACAGATCAGGGAACTCCAGCAACGTTTGGGGGATAAGGTCCGCATCGTCGGACAGAGTGAATCGATCGGTGAAATCGTTCAACAAATTGGACTGGCGGCGCCGACCAACGCAACGGTCTTGGTGCGCGGGGAATCTGGGGTTGGAAAGGAGTTGGTCGCCGCTGCCCTGCATCATGCCAGTGAGCGCAAGGACGGCCCGCTGATCTGTTTGAACTGCGCAGCATTGTCGCCGACGTTGCTCGAAAGCGAACTCTTCGGTCATGAGAAAGGTGCCTTCACCGGTGCGACCGATCGCAAGCAGGGCAAGTTTGAAGCAGCAGACGGTGGCACTCTGATGCTCGACGAGATCGGTGAGATGAGTCCTGAGATTCAGGCAAAGTTTCTGCGTGTCTTGGAGGGACACCCGTTCGAACGAGTGGGCGGGCACGAGCCGATCAAAGTCGATGTGCGCGTCGTCGCGGCGACGAATCGAGATCTGCAAGCGATGGTTCGGGAAGGGAAGTTTCGCCAAGATCTCTTTTACCGATTGCATGTCGTTGAAATGCTTGTGCCTCCGCTGCGAAATCGTGGCAAGGATTGTCTGTATTTGGCGGAGTACTTTCTCGATCAATTCAATCGTGAGATGGGGCGAAAGATTGAGGGCTTTACCGACGCGGCAAAGAAGCGATTGCTGCAGTATTCCTGGCCCGGAAACATCCGCGAGCTCAAGAATGTGATTGAACGCGCCGTGGTTTTGAACACGAAAACGCAAATCGACGATACCGACCTGTCTCTGTCGCCTGCGTTGGAGGGGGGCGCCGCGGCATCGGAAGCAACTGATCCAGTCGAGATGACGTTGGCTGAGTTAGAGCAGATTCACATCGAGCGTGTGCTGCGATACACCGATGGAAATAAGAGTCGTGCCTCCGCGATTCTGGGGATCGAACGTAGCACGCTCGATCGCAAGCTCAAGCGGTTTTCTGCGGCGCGTTAAGCTTCGAGATCCAGGTGTTGGCCAGGGCCGTTTTTTTCAGGACTTGGCGTTGGCAGGTCGTCGGTCGATTCACCCTCTCGCTCGTCGTTGTCTCCGAATCGATCGAGCACTTGGCGGCCGTTGCCACCGCGGTCGCCGGTTTGGTCTCCAGCATCGATTTCGCTCGATTGCGCCGACTTCCCACCCGGTTTTTCGGCTGTTGATTGCTGACGCGACGACTCGATCGCTTGTCCATCAGCTTCACCGCCGCGGGCTGCTGCTCTACTTGTTCCCGCGATGGAGGCGGCGGCACTCGGATTGATATTCAACGTAATCTCCTTCGTCAGCGAGGGTGATCAACGGTTACTGCCGAAGCCATCTTCCAAATCCGGTCGATGGTTTTTCTGCGACATCAGTGTCAGTCATTCCAGGGAAAAGTAGCTCCAGAGTTTCGCCGACGCCATCAAAGGCTCGTCGCTGGATGCTGATCGAGTCGAGCGGGCCCTTCACGTCGATGGTCCACAACGTGTACCGCTGACCGAGAGGAACCATTTTGGTGAACGCGTTCTGCGGGCTGACGCGCGAATTGAAGGTGAGATCAAGCTCATGCTTTCGATCCAACGTGCCTCCGCCCTGCAATGCGATCAGGTCACCCCAAATCTGCAGATCGTTGAACGTCATCGTCTCCCCGAAGACGGTGAATTCGACCTCGCCATCCGTGAACGCAACGTCCTCCGTCGGAGTCACACGAAGCAGATTCATCACCTGGACGACGAGCGGCAGTTTGTACAAGTTGGCGTCCGTGACTTGTGCCGCGCCACTGCCCTTGAGCAGATCGATACGCCCAAGATTGCCTTTCAGTTGCGTTTGGCCGCTGCAGGTACCTGTGAGTTCGTTGTCGCTGTGCCCGAAGTCAGCAAGGATCGTCGGCATTTGCGCGTTGCTTACGGTCAGGCCGACATCGAAGTTTCCGTTCGCCAGCAAGACCTTGCCGTCGAGATCCAATGCACCATCAAACAGACGTCCGCGAATCGATCGAGTCGCTGAATTGTCGGCGGTGCGGTGCGTTGGATTGGGGACGCTGGCGAGGCTACCCAGGGACAGCAGGTCGTCGGCGATTGAAAAAGGTCCTTGGATGTCCGTGATTTGTAGATCGTGCACGTGCATTGAGTCGATGTCGACCGTGCCAAACGCGTTGATTCCCCGCTCGTCACGCTTGCCCGCGACCCATAATCCTCCACGGAGTGAATGGACCGGTCCGACATCCGCAATGCGGTTGCCCTCCAACTGAAGGTTCAAGTTCCACTGAATCGCCGGTTCCTCATGGGTCGCATCGGGAAGGGCAATTCGAGTTTGCCCCCGGATACTCATCGGACCTCGTAGTTGCAAGACACGCATTGCCTCCCGCATTTGATTCGGAAGTGCCGCGATCAATTCCGCGTCGGGGTGTAGGCGACTTCCGCTATGCAATTCGAGAAGCAGTTCCCATCTTCCCTGATCATTCTGTATGCAACGCCCAGCGGCTGACAGCGTCGAGGCATCGTGACGGCCTCTGAGTGATTTGATTTCGACGGATTCCCCATCAAAGGAAACGGTTCCGCCTGTCACATCAATCCGATAGGGCAGCGAAGAAGGACGCAGGCTCAACGTTTGGCTGGTGACCCGGTCCCGATCTTTTTGGTTAGCCAATAGATTCAGCTGGATGGGCGTTCCCCCACCCTGCTGTTCAAGTTGAACGCTCAATTCGTCCAGGATCCCACTGGGCTCGATCGCATCCCATACATCTTGGGTTGACCGCTGTAGAGAACTTCGCAGGGCGTTGTCCATCGGAACGTTATTGGAATGAAATCGCAGCGCAAGTCGCGATCCGTCATCCTCGCTCGGCAGGTCACTGATACGAATCGTCTTCTCGGGCGACTTGCGTGGCATGCGGTAGACGCCGTCGCAATGGACGGTGCCAGAGTTTGTGTTGGTGCCACGCAGTCCCATGATATTGACGATGTCATCGTCGATCTGAATCTTGCCCGCCACGTTGTACAGCGGATACTTAAATTTCTCATAGCGTATGTAACCGTCGATCACGCGCAAATCGATCTTGCGAGATTTCCGGCCTTGGGCGTCCGTCGTGAAATTGGCCGTCGCGAGTTGGATCGACCCTCTGGGCTTCAGAGATCGAATGAACGATTCCAATGAGGTTGCCGCGATGCTGCCTCGCGGCGAGAGCGAGTTGAGCAACGTGTTGTCAATCGCAACCGGTCCGTCGGTCTCGATGCTGAATGATTTTTCGACGGCGGCATCGGGTTGGATCGGGAGTCTGAATTTGCAACGCATCGGATTGCCACCTAATCGGCCACCTAGAAATTCAGAGCTGGCGATACCACCCTGAACCTTGATGCGACCGACGATGCTTTCGACTGGATAGGGGAATTTATCGAATCGAACGTCGACGCCTTTGCAGATCACGGTCGCATCCGTCGCCCACTTGTTTGCCTTGAAGTCGAGATTAGCGTCGATATCGACACGACCCAGTGGGGACAGTTTTGCCCAGGCCGTTTGTACTTTCGGAGGCAAGGCGGCTGCGAGCCGGTCATCCAGCAACAGTCCTTGTGTGGAAACATAGAGCTTGGTTTCGCAGGGCCACTGATAACCTTCGACGCGACCTGTCACGCGTACAACGGCGTCACCAAGGTGGGCATGAGAGGCTTCGATCGTGATCCCGCCCGGATCGCAGACAACGATCCCTCGCAACTGTGCGATGGGCTTTGGCAAGGCAGGGTGAGAGAATCGACCATCGTGCACGGTCGTTCGTAACTGGTAATTCAATTGCCCATCGGCCGACTGATGTAGCGCAAGGCTTGCGTCACACATGCATTGAAGCTCTTGCACGTGTTTCGTCATGGCCGCCCACTTGGCGGGCAAGCGGTCGAATAGGTCGCGACTCAAGAAGGCGCCCTTGGCTGCGCAACGCACATCGATGCTTTTGCCGCGGGTGTCGATCTGAACAAGCAGATCATTCGCGAAATCCGTCGAACCTCGAAACGTGATGCTTTTGTCAACGCCACCGTCGGCGGTCGGCGTGTTGACCAACAGAAGTTCGTCCAATTCGGCGGTCACAGGACGACCCTTGGACTGCCCGTCGACCAAGTTCACGCGTACGCGACGCAGTTCCATCCTGGGTGTGACAGGACCCATCTTCGGCAACGGCAGCAGATCGTTGAACGAAGGTTGTCCAGCCTCGTTCAGCCAGACGTTGGTGTGCACGCCATCCAAAATGAGGCGACGTGTTTTCAACGGATTCTTTTGGTCGAGCAGTTTTTCTGGCTCTACATCCGTCACTACGGTAAGTCGTTCGATGCGAAGCACTTCGCGGCTTCGAAAGCTAAAGGTCGAAGGTGAGTTGTCGGTAATCCTCAAGTCTTCAAATGTGAAGCCGACTTTCGGATCAAAGTGGCCGCGGCGAATCGAAACCGTGTGATTCTTGTAGTGCGTTTGCAATTGGCAAAGAAGATGACGACGCGCGGTCTCACCAACAGTTTGTGGCGCGAGCGTGTAGATCACAAAGCTCATGCCCAAACAGAAGAGCGCAAACACAAACAACCGAGACAAACGCCTCGGCTTTCGTGAAGCCGGCCCATCCTTGATGCCGTTCAAACGTGGTGCCTTGAGGTGGCGGGAGGCTCGAGCGTTCCGTCGCCCGATTCCGCGATACTAGCGGCGCATTTAAACGCCAATCCACCCCAAAAACAGCCAAAACTGGTAGATCCAAGGCGATTGCCAGGGGGTTTCCAACGATGCCGACATCGAGAACACGCTCATTGCAAGCAATGCATAGAGAAAACCACGTCGCACCACGCCCGATCGAAACCACTCCATCACCGGCACACTGACCACCAGCCAAAGTGGTGCAAACCACAGAAGCCAACGAAAACAGATGCTCACACCACCGTAGTTGCGGTCGATGAGCGGCCGGTTCAAGTAAAACAGAAAGCAGACAGTGGTCGCGACAAGGATGGCGAGTGCCAATCTTCGATAATCCGACGAACCGCTAGCAACACCTGCGATCAATCCCAACGGCATCAGAATCCAAAGCGGAGTGAGCGAAAATATTCCATGGTGACCGACCGTCATCTGGGCAAAGTACGTGATCCGGGAGGCTTCGCCCTTGTCGACTCCCCGTCGCTGTCCGTCCTTCCAATAGGTGCCTGGGTACTCGTACCAGTCATCCCAGTGTCTGAGGTCCCAGCCGGACTCAGTCTTCAGTAATGCGTATTGCCGCTCGTCGAGCCGTACGATCCAACGCCCCGCCTCATCCGAGGAATTGAGGCTCAGTTCCGAAGTCGCATCGGCGATTGCAGCATCGGTCAACGCGCGGCTCGCTTCCGCCAGAACGCGATCATCGGGGGAGTCTTCTTGCCCCGGCAATTCCGCGATGATTGCTCCATTGCCGCGATGTGCATAGGGTGGCCGTAGGCTGTGGTGGGCGATCCAGTTGGTGCCGAAGAAGGCGACGGCGACGATCGCAATCCCGGCAATGAACGGTAAGATCGAACGCCGGTCCAACCAAGCGAACAATCCAAACCAAAAAACGGTCATCGACAACGCGGGCAGTTCATTTGCTGCTGCAAGTGCAGCCGATACGCCTGCGAGTCCCCACATCCACGGAGATACGAGACGCGAAGCGTTTTCTCTCGATTCGCTTTCGGGCTCTTCGCTCGACTTTCGCTGGCTCGCGATTAGGTAGACCCACATGGCGACCGCAGTGGCCGTTGCTGCTGGCAAGTGATTGTTCAACGAGATGGAAAAGGGCAGCAGCATCGTGCCAAAACAGCAGCCCATCGCTGCGATGCGTTTGGACCAGTCTCCGCGGCCGACTCGTTCGATACATCCCAGTGTTGCGTAGAAGAACAACGCGAGCAGCGGAAGATTGACCAGCGCCAACACGATCCTGGACACATAAATCGGTTGATCGGTCAGCGTCATTCCAGTGCCGAGATTCACGACCTTGTAGACGCCGGCGATGGCTGTCGGAAACAAGGGCGGTTTGCTGCTGTAGTAGCGTTGCTTGCCTTCAGCATCAACGTGCCGAACTTTGTCGATGGTTTGCCAGGGATGAATATGTCGCTTGACCGGATCCACGATCGCGATCTGTTTGTCGATCGCATAAGTACCGTGTTCTACGAGCGAAGCTACCGTGCACCATCGACTGCGATCATTCGCGCTCAGGAATGCGGTCAGGTTATCTCGTCCGGTCACAACGGAGATACGACCGGCAGTTAGCGCCAATGCAACGATCGCAAGTGTGTGATAGGTCGCGCGTCGCCTCCGCAACGCCTCTGCGTCCTGATCACTCATGGTCGCCGCCCCTCTGGCCTTTTTCATTGTTGGGCAGGCGTTGCGAAACGCTAAAAATGTCGCCGGGGCCATGCGTGCGTGAGACGACAAGCTCAGCGAGCAGTCCAGCGAGCAAGAACTGGGCTCCCAGCAAGACGGCAAGAATGCAGTAGTAGAAAATGGCCTTCTCGTGCAAATGCACCACCTCGATCGAGGCAACCATGCGAGAAACGACCCACATGGCAGACAGGTAGAGCATGCCAATCGCGCCTGCCGCGAAGAATAACATGCCTCCCGCGCCTATCAAGTGAAGCGGCCGACTGGAGTATCCGGTCAGAAGATAGATGGTCAGCAAGTCAAGGAAGCCTTTGAGCAAACGTGACACACCGTACTTGGATTGTCCAAATTGTCGGGCGTGATGTTCAACTTCGATTTCACCGACTTTCCAACCTCGGGCGGCGGCGAGGACGGGAATGAACCGATGGCGTTCACCATAGAGTTCCACCTCGTCGAAGATCTCGCCACGGTAAGCTTTGAAACCACAGTTATGGTCGTGCAACTTGACACCGGTCAGTGTGCTGACAAGCCAGTTGAAGACGCGACTTGGAAAGACTTTGTGCCAGGGGTCGTGCCGAATACGCTTCCAACCGCTGACGACATCGAATCCTTCGTCCAGCTTTTCCAGGAACCGTGGGATTTCTTTGGGGTCGTCCTGTAAGTCCGCATCCATCGTGAAAACGATCTCGCCATCGCAGGCATCGGACCCGGCAGACAGCGCAGCCGCTTTGCCAAAGTTTCGTCGAAAGCGGATCGCTTCGGTGGAGGCGTGCTTGGCAACCAGACGCGTCATGACATCCCAGGAACGGTCCGTCGAGCCATCGTCGACAAAAACGATTTGGGGTCGGAGTTGATTTGCTTCGCAGACCTCTGTGATACCTGCGTGAAGTTTTTCCAACGACTCTTCTTCGTCCATCGTAGGAATGATGAACGACACGGATCGGGTTTTCCGAGCCGCAGCGACCTCATCATGCTGCACGTCATGGTCTGCGGCGTCACTCTGTTCGTTGGGCAAACCCGTGACGTGGTTGCTGAAAGCGTCGATGGGGGTTGGTTCAGAGGTTGGCAAAGGAATCTCGCTAGAGAAGTGGGGCGAGTTGGCGGGGCGCTCCATTATGCGTGTCTCGTCGCGAATTGCCAACGCAACTTCGCTCAAACGGTTTCTCGCCATCTGACGACCACCGTGCGATTCGGACTCGCGACGGCGCGGAACCACGCCCGAAAGATGTCTCGCGACGTTGAAATCCGAGCACGGCGGCCACTGTCCCGACCTATAATCGAAGCTCTGCATCCATTCGTGGAATATCAATGTCACACCTCCCGCCACCCTTCCCTATCGTCTTGGTGCGTTTTTCGGATTGCCGACCGAAGCGTTGTGATGGCCTTGCGGTACGTCACTTGACCAATCGAGTTCGCGTCCGGTCACGCCCGTCAGCTGCGATTTTTCTGTTGATCCTCTTCATCGTTCTCGTTGCGGGTTCTTCTTCCGGCCTTTCCGATCAGCCAAACTTCAATGTTGAACAAGGCTCTGAAGAACACAACGTTGGCCACTCGACGTCGCGGCTAGATGAAGAATCTACGAAGAATGTGGACGGTGACGACGACGGTGACGACGGAGAGATGCCACAAGTCGATACGGAAAGTTCCGCATTCTTCGAATCAAAGATTCGCCCGGTCTTGGTGAACCACTGTTTCGAATGTCATTCCTCTGCGAGTGGAGGAGCAGAGGGCGGCCTGCTGTTGGACTCACGGGAAGGAATCGTTGCGGGAGGCGACCGAGGCCCCGCGATCGCAGCTGGTCAGCCAAGTCAAAGTCGCCTTCTGCGTGCCATCAAGCACGAGGAAAGCGACCTGCACATGCCTCCTCGCGGCAAGCGGCTGCCGGAATCGGTCTTGATGGATTTCGAAATGTGGATTCGTCGTGGAGCATTCGTCCCTGCATCGAGCGATATCGCGAATTCTCGACGAAAAGGGAGTCTGTCAGCAGGGGATCATTGGGCGTACCAACCGGTTCGGCCCAGGATCGCACCGGTGGCCAACGACGCTTGGTGTCTTACGCGGTTGGATAGTTTTGTCGCCGCGCAACATCGAAAGCAAGGTTTACACGCAGCGAATGATGCGTCCAATTCCGTTTTGCTGCGACGGCTTTACTTCGACCTTGTCGGATTACCTCCATCGCCGGATGTCATCATTCAGTTTGAGAAAGGTGTGGCCGATCACGGTCTTGAAGTTACCCTGCGAACGACCATCGATGATCTGCTGCAATCACCATACTTCGGTGAACGCTGGGGGCGACACTGGTTGGATGTCGCGCGGTATGGCGAGTCGAGTGGGAAGGAAGCGAACATCACGTTCCCATATGCTTGGCGATACCGAGACTACGTGATTGATGCCTTCAACCGGGATCTGCCATTCGATCAGTTCATTCG
>JBPCVD010000120.1:0-8865 GCA_051010815.1 Rubripirellula sp. | reverse complement strand
CGAACTGATCGAGGTCGAAATCCGCATTCAACTCGCGGTTGATGCGGCGAAGAAGGTTCAGGTTGAAATCGGCAGTGACTCCCTGGCCGTCGTTGTACGCGGCTTCCAGCACCTCGCGGTCCTTTTGCAAGTCGACCCCAATCAGAAGGCCGCCTCGATCGCCCGCAACGGTTCGCATGGCCGATAACAAATCAACGGCATGCTCTCGTGTGAAGTTCCCGATCGTGGAACCCGGAAAGTAGATGCAGGTTCGGTCAAAGTCCGCGTCGCATTCCGGCAGCTGGAAGGGACGCGTGAAGTCCGCAACCACCGGAGAGATGGACAGCAAAGGATAGTCATGGGACAGCTTTTCCGCCGTCTGGTGGAGATGTTCGTCAGAGATATCCACGGGAACGTAGTCGGCTAGATTCGATAGATCGTCTAACAGAATTCGAGTCTTCAAGCTGCTGCCGCTGCCATATTCGACCAGTCTGGCATGAGAGCCGATGCAATCGGCCATCTCGCTCCCGGAGGCCTGCATGATCGCCGCCTCGGTGCGAGTCGGATAGTACTCCTCAAGCTCGCAAATTCGATCGAATAGCTGGGAGCCACGTTCATCATAAAAGTGCTTGGAAGGCAAGCTCCGCTCGGGTGCACTCAAACCACTGACGACATCTCGAAGCAACTGGTCTCGATGTTCCGCGCGTCGTTCCGCGACGCAGGAATCGGAAGAAGGCATGCCGAATGCTCCTGTCTTTTGAATCGTAGAAAGTATTTTCTGACTCTAGGGAGCTGTCCAGTGCAGGTCCACTGTCTGAGTGTTTAAGGGATTCCTATCCCGTTCGCAACACAGTGAACGCGTATCTGCCCCTCGTCTTCACATAACGGACAATCGCATCGATCGCATCGGGACCTGAATCGATTCAGTGCAATTTATGATGAACCCCGAGTCGACGTGGTCATTTAGGGAATGGACGATTCTCCGTCGTGGCCGTCGTGTTCAGCTTTAAGCTTCCGATAGAGCGTTTTTCGGTCCAAGCCAAGAATGCGAGCCGCCTGGGTTCGGTTCTGGTTCACGGCTTTCAAAACATGCTCGATGTACCTCCGCTCGACTTCATCCAGGCGAGCCAGTTCTGTCGGATCTTCGCCACCGATGAAGACGGTGCCTCCACGGTGGTCGCGAATCTTGTCGGGCAAATCGTCCACGGTGATCGAGTCGAATCGTGTCAATGCGACGGCCCGTTCGATCACGTTTCGTAGCTCCCGCACATTTCCCGGCCATCGGTAAGCGAGCAGTTTCTCCGCAGCCGGTTCGGTGATCCCTTCGACGTTCTTTTCAGAGCGTTTCGCAAAATGTTCCACGAAATGCCCAGCGATCGTGAGCACGTCTGATCCGCGGGAACGCAACGGCGGAAGATGGAGTTGAATCACGTTGATGCGATAAAACAAGTCTTGTCGGAACTGCCCCTCTTCCACGGCCGTTTCCAAGTCACGGTGGGTTGCCGCCAAGACACGCACATCAAATTCGATTTCCTGATCACTGCCGACCGGCCGCAATCGGTTTTCTTCCAGCGCACGTAGCAGTTTGACCTGCATGGCCATCGGCATGTCGCCCATCTCATCCAGAAGCAGTGTGCCGCCCTGGGCTTCGAGAAAGAGTCCGCGGCGTTCGCTTCTGGCGTCGGTGAACGCGCCTCGCACGTGACCGAACAGTTCACTTTCAAGCAGGGTTTCGGATAACGCGGCGCAGTTGACCGCGACGAAAGGTTGACTGGCTCGATTGCTCAGTGAGTGAATGGACCGTGCAACCAATTCCTTTCCCGTTCCACTTTCCCCCGTGATCAGCAGCGAAGCGTCCGATGGCGCGATGCGTTTCATCTGGTCATAAAGCTGATGCATCGGGGCGCTGTCACCTAGCAACTGTCCGAAGTGACTCTCTTCGCGCGCTTGCTGTTCCAGCAGACGAATCTGATTGGTGAGTTTTCTTCGCTCAACCGCGCGTGCGATCGTCAACGACAAGACTTCAAGTTCGACGGGCTTCGTCAGAAAGTCGTAGGCGCCGCTGCGAATGGCGGCGACGGCAGTATCCATCGTGCCGAAGGCCGTCATCACGACGACCGATACGTCAGGACGACTCTCATTGACCTGCTGACACAGTTGCAATCCAGTGGTCCCGGGCATCCTTACGTCGGTAAGGACCACATCAAAATCGTTCTCACTTAGAAGCTCGATCGCGGCGGAGGCGCTTTGGCACCATGTCGTCTTGTAGCCGCGCATCGCCAGCGTCGTATCGATCAGCTCGCACATCGCTTGATCGTCATCCACAATCAGGACGTTTCCGTTCATGCGATCGGTTCCTTGGTTCCTTCCGTCGCGGGCAGGTAGACCGCAAACGTGCTGCCGTGGCCTGTTTGACTTTGCGCATCGATCCAGCCGTCATGTTCCTGCACGATGCCATGGGAGATGGAAAGCCCGAGGCCCGTTCCTTCACCAACATCTTTCGTGGTGTAGAACGGCTCGAAAATGTGGGCCAGGTCGGCCTCCTCAATTCCCTCTCCGTCGTCCGAAATCGTAATCCGACGATATGTCTTTGCGGAACTGGTGGGATGATGCGGGGGAATGGCTTGCGTGCTTTCCAGCCCGATTTTGACGTTCCCGTCCTCCCCAGTCGATTGAATGGCGTTGACGACAAGGTTCGTCAAGACTTGCTGGATCTGACCTGCATCGATGTTGGCGTCGAGTTCTTGATCCGGCAGATCGATGGACAACGACGTATGGTGTTTGCCAGCAAGGGGTTCCATCAAATTGAAGGTCACCTTGACCAGATCGTTGAGATTTTGGTTGGAACGTTGGGGCGTGCTTTGGCGGGCGAAATCGAGCAGTTCGCGAACGATTTTGGTAATTCGCTGAGCTTCGGAATGGATGGCCAGGGCACTGTCGCGCGTAGCTTCCGTCGTCAGTTCCCCGCTGGCGATCAATTCGGCGCGGCCAGTGACGACGTTCAGAGGCGTGCCGACCTCGTGCGCGATGCCGGCGGCCATTCTTCCCACGGTATTGAGTCTCTCGGCATGTCGTAACTGCTCGACCGTTTCGATCCGCGATGCCGTCGCCGACTCAAGGTCGTGGCGTTGCTGAACCAGTTGATCACACATTTCATTCAGAGCGCTCCCCAATCGCCCCAGCTCATCTTTCGAATCCAGCTGGACTGGGCCACTAAAGTCGCCCTCTCCGACCCGATGGACTTTATCGATCAGCTCGTTGAGCGGCTTGCCGACCATTCGAATGCCTCCAACCAGTATCACGAGTCCAGATAATGTGGCGACGCCAAGCAAAGCCACCAAGGAAGTCATCAGCGAGCGTCGAAATCGATCATTGGATCCCGTATCGGGGGTTGCAACCTCGACTTTGCCAGCCTTGGTGCCGTCGGGCCCACGACTGGTAAAAGGAACGTAGGTGTAGACGAATTCCTCTCCACTTCGATCAGGCATTCGAACAGTCGTCAGTTCTCGCTGCGCGATGATCATGTTGAGCGGTGCCGGTTGCCGGCTGGCGTCTTGAATCGGGCTCAACTCAACCCATCTCAACGTGACGCGTTCCAATCGTGGTGATCGTTGAAACGGCATCGGAATCTCGCTGGCCCGATCGTCACGAATCGCCTTTTCGATGGTCGGCTCGAGCGACTTAACGAGTTCAGAAGCGAATCGTTGATGCTCGGCCTGAGCCAACTGATCCTGTCGAATCGTCAGGTAGGAGAAGACGCCCACGATTAGCAGCAAGCCAAACAAGAATAGCAGGACGAGTTTGGCAGCCAGACGCATGAGTCTTGTTCAAGGGCTAGGATTGATGAATTGGCAGCGATCGGTCTTCGGCAAACGCCATTATAGATCGGTGACTCAAAAAAGAACGGTCAGCGCCGGGTGGCGAACACCGGCGCTGACCGCATTGTAGGTCCGTCGCCTCCTTGCGGCAGAGGCTAGAGCGTAATCACGATTTCACAACGACGAATCGTGATCCCTTCTCGCTACGGACCAACAGGAGGATACCTTCTGCCGAGTCATCCTCTCGATGCTCAGCCATCACCTTCTCGAATTCGCCTACCGACGTGATTTTCTGCCGGTTGACCTCGCGGATGACGAATCCGGGAGCCAAGCCCGCTTCAGCTGCAGAGCTGCCTTCGCGAACCGAGGTGATCACCACTCCATCGGTGCCTTCCATGCCAAGCTGTTTGGCGACATCGCCGCTCAGAGGTGCGATTTCAAGGCCGAGGCCTTCCATTCGCTTCCCTGACTGAGTCTCCTCGTTGTCCGACTGGACGCCAAAGTTACCCGGCTGCTCTTCCGCCTCGTAGCTCAGCTTCATCGCCTTTCCATCACGCACGACTTCCATCGTTAACTCGTCGCCGATCGGTGAACGCTCCACTGCAAGCTGAAGTGCTTGCGGCGTGGCCACCAATTTGTTGCCGAAGCGAACGATGACGTCGCCCGATTCCAACCCCGATTTGGCGGCTGGCGTGTCTGGGTAGACATCGGTGACGACCACACCACCGCGAGGCTTGACGGCAAGTTCCGTCGCCAAGTCTTGCGTTACAGGCTGGATGCCCACGCCCAGGTAGGCGCGTTTTACCGTCCCACTATTGACCAACTGATCGCCTACCCAGCGAGCAAGGTTGGAGGGTACGGCGAAGCCGATTCCCTCATTGCCACCGCTGCGTGAGTGAATGGCGGTGTTGATTCCGACGACCTCACCATGCAGGTTGACCAACGGCCCACCGCTGTTGCCTGGGTTGATCGCAGCATCAGTTTGCAGGAAGTTCTCGCGAGCGGTGATTCCGATTCCGCGATGCTTCGCACTGATGATCCCAGCCGTCACCGTGCTTTCCAGTCCGAAGGGCTGACCAAGCGCGATCACCCAATCACCAATGGCAACGTTTTCACTGTCACCCAATGTGGCAGCGACAAGGTCGGTCGCATCCACTTTGACGACGGCCAAGTCGGTCTTGGGATCCGTCCAAACGTCCGTGGCAACGAACTCTCGTCCGTCGTGAATGCGAACAGTGACTTCGCCTCCGCCAGCCACCACGTGATTATTGGTCAGGATGATTCCTGCCTCATCGATGATCACCCCCGAGCCGATTCCACCGCGAGGTGCGGGCATGCGGCGCCCTGGAGCCATGTTGGGCGACTGAAAGTCGTGCCCCTTGAACATGTCTTCGAATGGTGTTCCCTGGAACGGGTTGCTACGACGCATGCCATCGTTGGAAGGCCGAGTCTTGCCCGATGAATTCCAAGAGGCCGCGACGGCGGGTCGATTCTCGATCGCAACTACCGATGGCAGAAGTTCGTCGGCAACCGTTCGAAACGCGCTTGAAAGATGGTGCGCAGAGTCAATCGCCGCCTGCTGTTGCGGAGTCAAGTTGGCGAGCGGACGCTGACGGGGCGTCTGGTCCGCGTTGACCCACGCGGCCCCCGTGAGAAGGCCGGCAGTCGCGACTGCCGCGAGCCCTGTGGAGGCCCAGGTTTTTGTTTTTATAACTTTCATGATTGAAACATCCTCTGATTTCTTTGCTTACGTTTGGGGAGATTCGCGATAGCTGGATCACCCGATACAAGATTGCTCTGAGCGTGCCGGCGCTCAGTCCCGTCTCGAGTTCATTTCGCGAATCAATTCGACCGTCATGACCAACGGTGGAGTCCATGTAGGCTCCGGCCAGGCTTGACGACGGGCGGTGACTCGCTTGCTCCACCCTTTGCGTACCTCTGCAGATCGCTCACGAATCTCATCCGGCGTCGGATCGGACGGTTCACGATCGAATGGTTGCGTCTTTTTGGACATGATCCCCCGCCCGAATGAAGACGAATGATGAAGAGTTTCACACGCCGCGAAACTCGAATGCCTTTCCCTTCGCACAGCGCGTGCCAGAGCTGGAAAAATAGAAAAGAGTCGTAAAACACGATGTTTTTCGATGCGTTGAGGCGCAGCGATTTGCCCCGCTGGGGCAGAATGCCCCGACCTGCTAGCCCGGAAGGGGAAGGCTGCTGCGAACCTTCAAAGAGGCCGGCGGCAGGCCGGCGATCGACCGACAGCACCACTGGTCGGCGTTCGCCTCGTCGCGGTTTGTACCTTCAGCCGGAGATTCATGCGGGGTCCTACGCGAGCCGCGTTGTACACGCCGGTGAAGTCAGGGCAAGTCATCTCAGCGGCAGCCATCCCAACGAGAGCGAGCAATACGATGCGGCGTTGATCGTCACGGTGCTGCCGCGCGGAAAAGCGTGTTGGAGGAAGTCCGATCTTGGAGATAACAAGATCCAAAGGAGAAGGCCCGCTTGGGAGTCCGAATCGAAATGAGGCTCGCTCACTCAGTAGTGGATCGCGCTGCACCATCTGAACAGGAGTCATGCTGATCCAGAGCCAATCCTATTCAGGCTTCGTCCCTCGCAATTCCGACAGGAATCGAATCAGGTCACGGACTTCGGTGCGAGTCATTCCCCCGGTGAGGCCTGCTGGCATGATGCTGCCTGCCTTTGATTCCACTTCAATGTCGTCGATAGCAATTCTGAGAACTTGATTGGTGGTGGCATCGCGAAGATGCAACTCTTCATCCGTTTCCTTGACTGGAAGGCCCGTCAGAACAAGACCATCGACGGTAAGAACTTTGACTGCCATGAAGCCCTCTCGAATTTGTCGGTTGGGCCACAAAACCGATTCAGCCAACTGCTCTTCGCTTCGTCCGGCCCCGATGATGGAAAGGTCCGGACCTTGCGCACCGCCATTTCCATGGAGCTTATGGCACGCGGCGCAGTTGGCCAACTTGGTCGCGTAGACTCTGCGACCATTGGCTGCATTGCCGCCTTGGCGAACCTCATTGGCGAGCTTCTTAACGTACTCGGCGGAGTATTCAGGAACCGACGAGGCTTTATTGCCCAGGATCTTGTTGAGTGTGACCATTAACTCACCTTCGGTGCGTCCTGCTGCAGTGAGGGTGCGGTGAATTAGCAGCGCAGGATCGGCAGCAAGCGGCTGACCTTGCGTGGCTAGATCGGCAAAGGCCTTGTTCAATGACTCCGTGCCTTTGTTCTGGCTGAGAAACTGCGCGACCATTTCACTGGTGAATTGTTCACTTTCGCTTCGAGCGAGCAGAGTAGCCGCCAGCTGTGATGCCATTGCCAAATTGGACCTCAAGACGGACTGAACCGCTGCCGTTTGTACGCCAGCTGGTCGACCAGAATCAGCGAACCTGGCTGCCGCCCGCTCGGCGGCAGATCCGTCAAGGCGTCCCAGTGCGACGAGGGCTGCCTCGGTCACGGGTTGCGGAGCGTCTTCCTCGGAGAGTGATGCACGGATTTCGCTGATGAGTCCATTCAGGCTCCAAAGGCCCGTCAACTCAGTGGCGAGGCTGCGTGTCTCCGCGTCCTTGTCCGACAATAACGGTCGGAGCGTCGCGGCAAGATTTCCCTGTGGCTGACGTTTGTGAACTTCGGCGACCGAGACGAACTCACGAAGAATTGCGGAGCTGAGCTTGGAGTTTTGCATGACGAACTGCAAATCGGCTGGCGTTCCCATTCCAACCAGCAATACGAACAGTCCTTCACGAGCGTCTACCGAGATTCCGGGTGTCGTTGCCAGCTGGCGAACGAACTTTGCTGAATCCTTGGTGCCATCCAGCTCCAGAACCCAACGTAGTCGTTCGGGAGATGTACCAAAATCGAATTCGCCTTGGGCGAGTGCAGGTGCCCAATATGGCTTGAGTTCTTTGACGCATAACTTCATGGCGTAGTTGAGATAATGATCGCGCGTTTGATCGGCGGCCATCGCCGCCACCTCCATCGCTTCCGCATCCGATACGTGGCTGCAGGCAACGATCGCTTCTAGTCGAACGCGAGGATGTTCATCCTGAATGCACTGATGCAGTAGCTCAAGCGGATTCTCCAGACGTGAGTTCCAACGACCAACCAAGCGCGCCGCGAATGCTCTGACTCGCGGGTCATCAGCGTTGAGTAACAGCTGAAGCAATTGAGTGTTGACGACTTCATGAGCGGCATAGATGCCAGCGGCTGTCATCAGCATGCGTTCGTAGTGTTCCTCTTTTTCGAGTTCTGCAACCCACGCATCGGTTGCCGCAATGGCGACTTGGGCGGGCAGATCGAACAGCCGTTTCTTCGCATTGATTCGAGTCAGCCGTTCCTTGCTACGAAGTTGATCGAGAAGCTCTGCCGGTGACATGTCCGACAACTCTGGGGCCTTACTGAGCGGACGCCCCTTCGCAGTCAATCGCCAGATACGACCTCGCGTTCGATCACGTTCCGGATCCCGGTAGCTGGCCTGATAGTGGCCGATGGTCGGGTTATACCAATCGCAGATGTAGATGGCTCCATCGGGACCGACCTTGGCATTCACGGGGCGGAAACTGCGACTCGACGACTGAAGCAGGTTCGGCATCTTTTCGCCCTGGAAGCCAGAGCCGTGGTCCGTCAGTCGACGTCGTTGCAGGTTATTGTTCATGAATCCACTCCAGACAATGTCGCCCTGCAAGTCATCCGGAAGATGCTCTGTACCGACAAATTCGATGCCCGTGTTTCTTTCCGGCGGATTGACCAGCGGCCCGATTTCATCGTTCGGAGAAGCACTCACAGCGCCCGCGACTGTGTAGAAGCCGCCGCTGCCAGCAGCTGAGTTATGAAACGTCTGCCCCCAATCGTCGTGAGTGATTCCCTGACAGTTCAGCCCTGCTTTCGAATGGTCGAAGAATCCGTCCAGCTGGCCAGTGCCGGGGCGATAACGCCAGACTCCCGCCTTGGAAAGTCTCGATATTCCCCACGGTGTTTCTACACGCGAGTAGGCGTGGTGCCCTTGGGTGAACCAAAGGTCACCGCACGGACCGCGATGAAT
>JBPCVD010000119.1:0-11421 GCA_051010815.1 Rubripirellula sp. | reverse complement strand
AGGCAACATGTAAACCAGAGCAAGTTTCGCTCACACCGTCCGCCTAGCTCGAACATTGCTGAAAGCACCGACGTTCCGTCAGGGGCGGATTTTCAGCAGCCCCGTTACTGGTAGGGCGGTTTCTATTCGGTCGGGTTTCTAGCGGTCTAGTTTCTTCTGGTCTGGCACGCCGCGGCGTGCCCCCATCGCTTCTCTAGAAGCGGGTCTTCCGCGACAGCCTTGTTGGGTTTCTTTCGCGACGCACCCTCGGCGAATCCGTTTGTCACTATCACCTGCCATACCCGCGCTCAACGTGCCGGGGATTCACGGCGATGCAAGTTGACGATAAGCGAGGTACAGACAAATCGTCGGGTACGTTGCAATGGCGTCGAAAAACAAACTGTACGCAAAGGACGTCTGCCAAGTATCCGTTGACGGATAGGTAAACACAATCGCGACGTAAATCACCCAGGGGATTATCAAGATCACGGCCAGCGAAACGCAAACGCCTGCCAGCGACCAGAATCGCAACAAGCTCAAATCGTAGCTTCGGCGCAACGCGGAAACCCCGCCTACCTTCTCTTGAACGATCACGCTGTCAGTGAGCGACAAAGCGATTGAGAGAAACAGCCCCGGGATGATCAAGAATGCAAAGCTGATCGTCAGCACGAGGGTGAGTAGGAGGTAGGTCAACATGAACCTGAGCCACACACGCAAGGCGCGCCGCATCGCAACCCAGGCTGTTATCGGTTTTCCTGATGCGGCAGCGATCGCGATGAACAAGACCGTTGGCGTCGCAAACGAATCGACCGAGAATTCAGCCAATGCGATGACCCAAGACATCGCACCACTTTCAGGAAACCAGACCTCATAGTCGATGATCTGAGTCAGGAATTCCATCGGAACCCAGACGATGCCGATCACCACTGCGATCGCGATCCAGTTTTGCATCCAAATGCTCAGCCCTTGAGCCAACACGCTTCCGATTCTCGGAAACGGTTTGACGACCGGCTCACTCAGTACCGTCGGCGCGGCATAAGGATTTATCGGATCGCCACTCACACGCTCCGAATGCGACGCATCATTTCCAATCCCAGGTTCGTCAGCATCAGACATGTGCGGTTCGCCCTGCCAATCGTGGCTATCAGACAGTCGACAACATCGTTTCCACGGCCGACTTGATTCGAGCCACGGCATCCGCGGGCAAATCGCTTAGCATCGGCGGCATCGGCCCAGTCTCAGCGATCCCGGCAACGTCGACTGCGTGGTGCAGCACACGAATCGGATTGATCTCGTTTCGCAAGTCTTCCAGCGGACAGAACCACCGTCGGATGGCTTCGGCCTTCTCGAAGTTTTTGTCGTGAATGGCATGCATCATTTCCATTGACCGCTCCGGGGCCACACAAACGCAACCGCTCGTGAATCCACAGACACCAAAATCACGCAAATGAATGATCGCAGGTTGTTCACCAATCCCACTGACGATTCTGTCCGCGGGAAAGACGTTCATGACTTCCCGCAAGTAATCGTCTTGGGACGGATCTTCCCGAACCACTGCGTACTTGATCCAAGAAATCGCCCCATCACGTTCTAACGACTCGATCAGCGACGCATCCAACCAACGATCGAACTTCAGATACAAGACCATCGGTTTACCAAGACGCTCGGCAAGCGTTCGCACACCAGTGGCGATACCGTCCTGATCGACCACGTCTCTCGATGGCAACAGCATCACGGTCGGAAACTCGTAGTCTTTTAGCACGTCGACCTGATCCATCGCCAAACCGAACGCTGGGCCAATGGAAGGCACGACCACCGTATCGTCGGCGGTCGCCTCTGCCAACATCGACAACAACGAAGCGTACTCGGATAGCCGAGTGTGATAGAAGACCGCGTTGCCACCGTACAGCAGCGACCGAACTCCCCCAGCCTCCAGAAACCGAATGATCTTCTGATTCTCGCGAGGGCAGACTTCGAGCGAACGATCTCGTGCCAGCGGCGGCACAGCAACAACGGATTCACGAAGTTGGGAAACGGAAAATGGATCGGTATTCATAAGGTTTCGATTCGAATCGAGTGTCGAAGAAGCGTTCGTGAAACGTATCGTACTAGTTAACGTGCCGTGCCCAAAGTCTTCGCGACTCGAGGGGTACAGCAAGGGTATTTATCAGTGAATGCTTGGCTCGGCTCCCGGCGTCCGTCCGGTAAGAAAATCAAAGTCGCAGCCTAGGTCCGCTTGGGTAACGTGTTTGGCATAGAGTTGAGCGTAGCCCCGTTCCGGAATTGGCTTCAAGGGAGGCATCGCAGCGCGACGACGTTCGATTTCTTCATCGCTGACGTGCCAGTGAATCTTGCGGCCCGGTACATCGATCTCGATCTCATCGCCGCTTTCCACCAAGGCCAGTGGACCACCGGCGGCGCTCTCCGGAGCAATGTGAAGCACGCATGTTCCATAACTTGTACCGCTCATGCGTGCATCACTTAGTCGCACCATGTCACGTACTCCGGCTTCCAGCAGCTTCTTCGGTATTGGCAGCATGCCCCATTCCGGAAATCCGGGTGCCCCCAAAGGCCCGGCGCTGCGAAGGATCAGAACACTATTCTCATTCACATCCAATTCAGGGTCATGAATGCGATCCTTCATTGCGGGATAGTTATCGAAGACAACCGCGGGACCTCGGTGCTGCAGCAGGTTTGGATCGGCGGCGACCGACTTGATGACGCAACCGCTGGGGGCAAGATTGCCACGCAGCAAACAAGTTCCTCCGGCGTCGGCCACAGGATTTTCGCGAGTTCGAATGACCTCGTCGTCAATCACCTCAGCGCCGGCAATCTGCTCGCCTAGTGTGGTCCCATTGACCGTCATCGACTCGGTATTGATTAAGTCTGTCATCCGAGCAAGCATCGCGCTGAGGCTTCCCGCGTTGAAGAAGTCCTCCATCAAGAACCGCCCGCTAGGACGAATGTCTGCCAAGACCGGCGTCACGCGAGAAAGCTCGTCGAAACGATCCAGCGACAAATTGAGTCCAAGTCTTCCCGCGATCGCAATCAGATGAACAATCGCATTGGTGCTGCCTCCGATCGCCAGCGACGTCATCAACCCATTGTCGATGGATTTCTCGGTCATGAAGTCAGACGGCTTGAGGTTTTCCCATGCCATGTCGACCGCACGACGACCGGTCTGTACGGCAAGTCGCGAATGCTCTGCCACCACCGCAGGAATGTTCGCCGCACCGGGCAAGCTGAACCCCATGGCTTCGGTCACGCATGCCATCGTGCTTGCGGTGCCCATCGTCATACATGTTCCTGCAGAGCGACCGATACAGTTTTCGATCCCCTTCCAATCTTTGTCGCACAGATTCCCGGCAAGACGCTCGTCCCAGTACTTCCAAACATCGCTTCCGCTGCCGAGCGTCACGTCTTTCCAACGCGACGTCAACATCGGCCCGGCGGGCAGAAAGATAGAGGGGATGTCCGCGCTAATGGCTCCCATCAACATCGCTGGCACGGTCTTGTCGCAACCACCCATCAGCACTGCCGCATCGATCGGGTGGCAACGTAAAACTTCCTCGACCTCCATTGCCAACAGATTTCGATACAACATCGTCGTGGGCTTCATCAACATTTCGCCCAGCGACATCACCGGCACTTCCACCGGAAATCCTCCTGATTGCAAAATGCCGCGTCGAACCTCGTCAGCCCGATTGCGAAAATGGGAGTGGCATGTATTGAGTTCACTCCACGTATTCAAAATCGCGACCACTGGCCGATCTTGGTAATCGATGTCGTCAAATCCCATCGCCTTCAGCCGCGATCGATGTCCAAAAGACCGCATGTCGTCAGGGCCAAACCAGCGATGCGAGCGAAGAGACGAGGGATCACGCGACTGAGCCATGGTTGGGGACCATACAGAGACGGAAGGAATGGAAAGTGGACCGATCGGTACCGGCATGAAGACGCGCACAAACCACAGCGATCTTCGCGCGCCAGCAGTCTAGCAAAGAAAAGGGGGCGTGGACGCAGCCCTGCGATTCCGCGGCCAGGACGGTGTACAATCGATTGCCCCCTTTGATCCCACCTGGCGAGCCTGCTTCGTCTTTTCGATCGATAGACCCTCCTGCATGAGCGAGTCGCGATGAACTCAGCATTCACACCCCCGCTCGGCGCTGGCCTGAGTCGTCGAGAACTGCTGACTTCGACCGGCGGTGGCATCGGCATGATGGCGTTGCAATCACTGTTGATGTCCGAGCACACCAACGCCGACGATCTCGGTGCGGTTCGACCGCCCCATTTCGCGCCGCGCGCGAAACGGATGATCTGGTTGTTCATGCATGGTGGCCCCAGCCACGTCGATCTGTTCGACCCCAAACCGGATCTTGCCAAGTACGCGGGGCAACCGCTGCCGGAGAGCTTTGGCGAGGTCATGACACGACGAAAAGTAGCCACGAATCCACTGCTGGGACCGATCCGACCCTTTCGACCACGCGGCAAATCGGGATTGCCGATTTCGGACTTCCTGCCACACATTTCAGAGCACGCCGACGACTTGTGTGTGATTCGATCGCTGCATGGGGACAGCGTGAATCATCCCCAATCGGTTTATCAAATGAATACCGGCAGCATTCTGATGGGGCACCCGAGCTTCGGAAGTTGGCTCGCCTACGGCTTGGGAAGCGAGAATGAAGACATGCCTGCGTTCGTTGTCTTGCCCGATCCAGGCGGCGGGTTGAAGGGCGGACCTCCGGCCTGGGGCAGCGGATTCCTGCCACCAACATTTCAGGGGACGACGATGCGTCCCGGGAAAACCCCAGTACTGAATCTGAAACCGCAAGCAGGCATTTCCGATGAGCAACAGCGTTCGACACTCGACTTTCTGCGGCGAATGAATGAACGACATTTGTTGGCGAGAGATCGCGACGCAGAGTTGTCCGCACGAATCGAAGCCTACGAACTTGCGTTTCGAATGCAGTCCGCCGCTCCCGAAGTGGTCGACTTTTCAACGGAAACGAATGCGACCCTTTCTATGTACGGGATCGATGATCCTATGACGCGGGACTTTGGGGAACGATGTCTGCTTGCCCGCCGCATGATTGAACGCGGCGTGCGGTTCGTGCAAGTTTATTCCGGCAACTCCAACGGCTGGGATGCCCACGAAGATGTCGCCAAGAACCACGGAGAGCACTGTGGCAAGACAGACAAACCGGTGGCCGCCCTTTTAGCGGACTTGAAACGAAGTGGACTGCTCGATGATACGCTCGTCGTCTGGTGTGGAGAATTCGGACGCATGCCGATGAGCGAACAAGGCAAAGGCCGCGACCACAACCCTTGGGGTTATTGCGGCTGGATTGCGGGTGCAGGGACAAGCGGTGGCCGAGCGTACGGGGCAACCGACGCCATCGGTCTTCGTGCGGAAACCGACCGCGTGCATGTCAATGAATTTCACGCTTCGCTGCTGCATCTGATGGGATTGGACCACCGTCAACTGACTTATTCTCACAACGGACTCGACGAACGTCTTACCGGTCCGGCCGAGGTCGACTTCGTTCAGGACTTGGTAGCATGAGCGGCGTCAGCCTTTGCCTTCGGATGTTGATCTTGGCGTCAATCTCCTGCATAGCATCCCCGTACGCGCTGTCAGAGGAACGGAAAGATGAGCGTAACGGAGAGTCGGGAAAGGACTCGCTCGTTGAATCCACACTGAACGAAGCGGACATCGAGCCCTTTGACCGAGATCATTGGGCCTACCGCCCGGTATTGAATCCCACGATTCCCGACGTCCAGTTGAAGGATTGGGGACGGACGTCGATCGACCGTTTTATCTTGGCAAGGCTCGAAGCGAAATCTCTGAGTCCCGCGTCGGAAGCGAATCGCGCGACGCTCGCACGACGCGTGAGCTTCGACCTCACCGGATTGCCACCCAGTTCGCACATGCTTTCGGCCTTCTTACAGGACGAGCGTCCGAACTCCTATGAACGTCTTGTCGATCGACTTCTCGCTTCACCGCAATACGCTCGTCGCTGGGGACAATTCTGGCTGGACCTGGCGCGTTTTGCCGAAACGGACGGCTACGAGCATGACAAAGTCCGCCCCAACGCTTGGCGGTATCGAGATTGGGTGATCGATGCTTGGGGGCAGGACATTGGTTACGACGAGTTCATCACGCTTCAACTTGCTGGGGATACGGTTCGCCCCAACGACGAATCTGCGTCGATCGCCACCGCATTTTGTCTTTCGGGTCCAGACATGCCCGACATCAACTCACAGGAAGAGCGCAAGCACGTGCTCTTGAATGAGGTCACGTCGACCGTCGGATCAACGCTGCTGAGCCTGCAAGTCGGATGTGCGCAGTGTCACGACCACAAGTATGACGCCATCAGCCAGGCAGACTTCTATCGTCTTCGAGCATTCTTCGAACCGGCGGTAAAACTGAAAACCAATCGATCGGTCACAACGCTCGACGCCAATGCCGACCGCGACGTCGTGAGTCATTTGTTTGAACGCGGCGATTGGCGACGAGCCGGTGCCATCCTGCATGCCGCGTTCCCACGTATCGCCAACCCTGCGTCGACTCCGGTGCGTGCCAACAGCGATGTTGGTCAACGCGAACAACTTGCAAATTGGTTGACCCATCCGTCGCATCCTCTGACGGCTCGGTCGATCGTCAACCGCGTTTGGCAACAGCACTTCGGAAGCGGGTTATCAACCACCCCTAGTGACTTCGGCGTGATGGGTCAGGAACCGTCGCATCCACTTCTGTTGGATCACCTTGCGTCGCGACTGGTGAATCACGACTGGAGCTTGAAGGATCTGCATCGACAAATCGTGCGTTCCTCGGTGTATCGAACTTGCAGCCTACAGGAACAAGAACTGCCCCTCGCCAGTCGCGCGAACGAGTCATGGGCGAAGATGCGAGAGATTGACCCGGACAACCGCTTGCTCGCGAGGTTCCCGCGGCGGCGACTCGATGCTGAGGCAATACGTGATGCGATGCTATCGGCAAGCGATTCCCTCAACCACAAGGCGGGAGGCCCGGGCGTCAGCCCACCGTTGCCTGAAGAGCTGATCCGAACTCTGAAGAAGGGGCAATGGAAACAAAGTCCTCGCCGGGCCGACCATTATCGGCGGAGCATCTATATCTTTGCGCGACGCAATCTTCGCTACCCACTCTTCGCGACCTTCGACAGGCCAGCGGCTAACTGCAGTTGCGCGGTTCGGCACTCATCCACGACCGCTGTTCAATCATTGCTGTTATTGAACTCGAAGATCACGTTGGACGCGGCACAGCGACTTGCCCGTTCTGTTCGATCAAGTGAAACGGGGCGTGGCGATGGAAGAATGCAGAGCACGATGAGCGAGCAACGGGCAAAATCATCTGCACGGGAAGTCTATCTGCGAGTGCTATCGCGGCAGCCAAGCGAAGCGGAACTGAAGGATTGTGTTCAATTCCTGGCGAGTCAGACGCAATTGCTTCAGAAACAGGGTCGTGCTGATCCCGAATTCGATGCCCTGGCAGATCTCTGCCGCGCCATCTTCAACTCGAATCCGTTTCTATATGTCGACTAACGCTGCGACATTGGTCCTGCATGAGAATCATTCGCATCTTCGCCCCGCCGGTACGATTGCGATCCTCGCGTTGACCGCGGAGTCCTTTTTATGTTACCGGGAATTGAATGAAGGTCTTCTGCTGCCGTTGGGTGCGCAGTTTGCCAATGTCCCCTCAATGCTTGGTGCAGAATGCGACCCCACCGATTCTTGGCAACACTTACCCTGACGACGCTCGTTGCCTGCGGATGGTGCAACTCCGCAACTGCCCAGCTAACGATTACGAATCCCGACGACGATGCAACTCCGCAACCGGTTCGTCAGGTGTCGCTTTCGACGCCCGCAGACATTGCAATGGCAAAGCTCGACGATGCCGATCGCCAACAACTCAAAGTGACGGTTCAGTACCTGCAAGTGGATGCCGAGACGCGTCAGGCCATCTACGCCACCATTGGTCCCGAAGCAATTCAAACGGCCACTTACATACCGGAGACCGATCAAGTTCGTACTTCGTCAAAGAGTGTCGCTCCCGCGAATTCGGGGAAAGCGATCACATCAGCATCTCGTGTCACCACAAGCATCCTGGACGTCGAAGATGTCGCCGACATCGTGCTGGCGGCTCAACAATCGGCAGGCTCGAACGTCTCCAATGCCCCGAGTGTGATCCTGTTGGAAGGAAAAAAGGCCGAGCTGAACGACGTCGTCCAACGTCCCTTCATCGTCAACATGGAGGCCACCGAAGGCGGTCCCAAGCCGATCATGCAGGTTGTCGACGAGGGAACACGACTTGGCATTGTCGCGAACTTGACCGAGGATGCTCCGTCCGCTGACTCGATCGAACTGAGCTGCGAAATCGTGACGAGCCGAGTCCTGGACGTTGAATCGGACCTTGTCTTCAACGTCAAAGAGGAAGCGATGACCGTGCAGGTTCCGATCCATCAAGTCACCACAGCAGCGACTTCCGCCGTGCTTACCGAGGGGCAGACGCTGCTCGTCGACCCCCACGTATCGACGACCAAAAGCGTGCAAAGCGAAACCAGCGTGCCCGTGCTCGGTAAGATCCCCTACGTTGGCCGCTCATTCAAGAACGTTGCCGTCGGTCACGTCGAGCAGCACATGATTGTGCTGCTGCTACCGCAGATCGAAAAGCAAAGTCGCTAAGCCGGCCGCTAGGATTCGATCGAGACTATTCCGCTGCCGCCGTTTCCGATTCGTCGCTTTGCGTACGAATCTGAGCACGCGGCTTCTCAGTCACCGTGCCTGGGACAAGCCAAGGTCCGCTACTGTTTTCCTTGATCAGACGATTCAGTTCGTCAAAGTCGATCGCTTCGACTTCCAGCAAACGTTGCGTCACCGCTTCAAGAACTTCACGACGTTGCTCGAGAATCTCGCGAGTCTGTGAGAGTTCATCGTCGATGATGCGAGCCACTTCTTTGTCAATCAGTTTGGCCATCTCGTCGCTGTACATCATCTGGTAGCCCTCACCGCCGCCGCCGGCCAAAAAGGGTGAGCGCGAACTGCGTCGAAAATTGATCCGACCAAGGCGGCTCATGCCGTAGTCCATCACCATGCTGCGTGCGACTTCCGTGCAACGTTCGAGGTCGTTTTGAGCGCCGGTGCTGATGTCCTGGAAGATCATCTCCTCCGTCAACGTGCCAGCCAGCAACACTTTCATGTTGCTTTCCAACTCAGACTTGGTCATCAAGTAGCGATCCGACTCGGGACGTTGCATCGTGTAGCCAAGCGCCGCCAAACCACGTGGGATGATGCTGACCTTATGGACAGGGTCCGAGTTTGGCAGGGCAGCAGCAACCAGCGCATGGCCCGCCTCGTGATAGGCAACGCGAATCTTTTCGTCCTCGTTCATCACGCGATTTTTCTTTTCGAGACCCGCCGTGACTCGCTCGACCGCCTCGTTGAATTCGCGAATACCAACCGCTCGCTTCTCGGCGCGAGCGGCTAGCAAAGCTGCCTCATTCACAAGATTGGATAGGTCGGCACCAACGAAGCCAGGTGTGATCGAGGCGATGTCCTTGAGATCGACCTGCTCGTCCAATTTCACATTCTTGACATGGACCCGCAGAATATCCTCGCGGCCACCCACATCGGGGCGATCCACCAAGACGTGACGGTCGAAACGTCCAGGGCGAAGCAGGGCTGGGTCCAGTGTTTCGGGTCGGTTCGTCGCGGCAATCACAATCACGCCCGAGTTCGAATCGAATCCATCCATTTCAACCAGCAACGCGTTGAGAGTTTGCTCTCGTTCGTCGTGGCCGCCGACGGTGGAACCGCTGCGACTCTTTCCAAGGGCATCCAATTCGTCGATAAAAATGATGCAAGGCGCTCGGTTGGTCGCCTGCTGAAACATGTCACGAACGCGAGCCGCTCCGACACCGACATACATTTCCACGAAGTCGCTACCTGACAAACTGAAGAACGGGACACCCGCTTCTCCAGCGATTGCTTTGGCAAGCAAGGTCTTGCCCGTACCGGGAGGCCCCACCAACAACACACCTTTGGGAATCCGTCCGCCCAACGCTTGGTACTTCTCGCTGTTCTTCAAGAAGTCAACGACCTCTCGCACCTCTTCCACAGCTTCGTCGATGCCCGCGGCGTCCTCGAACGTGATCGCCAAATCCTCTTGACCGTAAAGCTTGCCGCGACTTCGTGAAAACGACATTGGGGAACCCACGCCACCAATCCGTCGCAACATGATGACGCCCAAGAAAATCAGCACACCAATCATCAACAGCTCGGGCCAATGGTCCTGCAACAGGCGGCTGGGACGGGCATTGTCCCAAGTCACTCCCGAGGCGTTCAGGTACTCGACTAACCGCGTATGCTCGGCTTGGTTGTTAGTGTCGCGGATGGTCGTGAAGTCCATCAGCTTCGGTTCACCACTGGGGCCCTTTCCGTCAATCCCGAGCGAGCGATACATCACCTTGCCGGAGATCGCACCATCGGAAACCAGGATGTTTTCCAAACCGCTGTACTCGATCTTGGCCTCTGGATTCTTGGCCGATGAAACGACAATCCGGACAGCCGCGTTCTTTGTGTCCTTATTTGTGGACGAAGACTTCTCGGCAGCAGGCTTCGATTGGCCGTCGGACGCTACGTCCGTTTTCGTTGCCGACGCGGTCTTTGATTCATCGGTCTCGACGGGACCCTGTGTCAGCGACGGTGTTTTTGATGCCTCTGGTCCATTGGATTCGGAAGCCGGAGCTGCCTGCTCGAGGTCGGACGTGAGAGCTGACGGGTCGGTCACTGCTTCCCCCTGCTTAGACTCTGCCATCAACTTCAGCAGACCCATCAGATCCGGGTACCTCAGCTGTCGGTCGGTATTGCCAAACAAGAAGGCGCTGAGCAGGATGGCCGAGACGATCGCAATCAGAACCAACCAGACATTTCCACCGCCACGGGATTCCGGGGCGTTGGAATTTTTTTGTTTATCGTCGCTCATAGAGTGGATTCTGGGGTGGTGTGGGTCATGCCGAGCCCGCCAAACTCATATCACGGCCGTGGAAAAAACGAAATCAGATTGATTTCAATGTAGCGAACTAAGGTCGAATGCGGCTCACGGACGACTCCGCGCACCCAACCTCAATCACAGTCTTGTTAGGCATTCTTTGGTCGACCACCGCCATCGACAAGCGGGGCGGAGGACAACCAATCTGCCGGTCGGGTCGTAACGATGGTCCGTATCGCACATGATTGTCGTCGATTGCCTACGATATTGGTGGCTGCGGCAACCCGCGGACCGGTTGGTCGATTCCCTGAAAATCAGAGCTGAGTTTTTGGACGCACCGTTGAAGCAAGCCAAAACCTCCGACAATGCAGCCGATCTCTCCAGCCAATCGGACACACGAAGCACCAAGAACGTGGCCGTGCTCGGTGCAACGG
>JBPCVD010000118.1:0-10684 GCA_051010815.1 Rubripirellula sp. | reverse complement strand
CCGAGAATCCGGACGTCGCTCTCAGCAGCGTGTAGTACGGAGGAGACACAACTCGCAGCAACGTCTTTGGCACGCCGTCGTCTACGATGTATCTGAAACTCTGACGATCGTTTCCAAGCCGCATCATTTCCCCAACGACGCTGGGAAGATCCGCTTCTTGCCCTAGCTCGAACAGGACCTCCGCGCCCTCGACATTGCCATCTCGATCACTTTTCGAAACGAGCGAAATGGCTTGATGCCACGAAATTGCATCGACCATTTCGGCCGGAACGCTTCGCTTGCTCTGAACTCCCAGTTTCTTCAGTTCGCTCAGCGTGTTGCGGCTGATTTTCTGGCCCGCCTCAATCCAGACGTCTTGATCTGGACCGATGCAAAACTTGGCGGGAGCGCACTGAGTCTTGGCGTCGACAATATGCGACGTCAACGACAACAGCAGAACCTCTTGACTAGGAAACCGGAGGATCAAGATCAGTTGCCTTCCTGCTGTGACCGACGTTGCTCTTGCGCCGGACTCTCTTGAGGAGCATCGGCCTGGGCTCCCTCCTCTTCACGAGTCACGATCACGCTGCCCACCTCGGACTCACTCAACAGCCCTCCCTCAATCAACTTGTCCACGAGTTGACGATGTTGTTGCTCATGCTCGTGAGGCAGCGAATCTTCATCACTACGCAGATCCACAAGAATGTCTTTCTTGCCGGTACTTGGATTGACTCGCAATCGAATCGTCATCTCAGCCATGAGTCTTGCCTTAGGACGCGCAACGGTTTCTTGGGATCACTAACATCGATCGCTCTTCGTGCCAGCGGCAAACAACGGAGGTTCAGACCGCACTCCGCGAACCTTCGATCGCACCCTCAATGTATTTTTGTTCCACGCGTCAGACAATCACGCCTTGGAAATACATTCGTCTTACCGGTGTCGAAATCCCGCCTAGACGAAGAACCAGAGCGAAAGCTTCCCACCAGACCCATCCGAAAAAACATCGCTCAGAAAGATCGCCGAAAGCAGAATCGTAGCGTTCGTCGCCGCGTGAACGACCACGATTGCAAACAGATCCTTGCGATAATAGAACCATAAGTTGGTCAGGATGGCCCACGGCACCATGACCCACCACTCCCAGGAAACGTGAGTGGCGATGAACACGCCAATCACGACTAGAAAACTGCGCCAGGTGAATTTCCCGATCGGTAGTTTTCGAAAATCCGCATCCGTGTCAAAGGCGTCTGCGTACCGCATCAAAAAACTCCGCATGAACAGTTCCTCCATGACGGGAGTCACACATGCGAATCCCAACATGCGAATCACCCATACAGCGGGCACCATCGCCGGCCCTGCGATGGATGGATCGAACACCGAATTGTCGACGGAGGGACGAATCGATGGGATCACCAGATACGGCACGATCCATAAGCCAGCGAGTAAGATTCCCACCACCAAGTCCGCGTACGACAATCTGGTGATCCGAAAACAAAGTTCGCTGTAGGCACCCCGCATGCGGAAAAACACGAGCAATGCGAGAGGAGTCGCGACACGCGCGATCAACATCGGCATCTCGTAGCCAGCTCCGATCCGCCCGCTCAACTCGACCAGCAGCAGAAAGGCGAACATCGGAGCGACATAGGGAATCCATCCATGTCGATCGGAAACCTCAGTCATCGCTCACTCTTCGCCTGCGCGGTAAGCCTGATCCGTAAGCCCGCTTGCGACGATTCCGATTGACTCGACACCGGCCCAACGCAACATCGGCAGTGAACCGGTTCTGTGATCGCGTGGGACGAAAGATTGGTTGGGCGAGTCATCCGAAGGGGCGCAACTGCAAGAGCCAATAACTGGAGTCCGAGCCACTTACGACCACGGAGATAAAAGATCGAATGCCTATCCTAGTTCATTCGGCTCACTTCACGACCCCTGCCATGTCTTGATTGCCTCAATCGGATAGACAAGCATGATCACGTTGACCGCAAGCGAATCACGGATCGTCAGCAACAATGCGATCTCAACAACCACGATCAGCAGCAGTGACCAATACCACCGCAGCGACGAGGCAATCAGGAAACCAAGCGCACAGGCGATCACATCGAAAACGGAATTGGCGATCGAGTCACCAAAATAATCCAAGGAAATCGTGGCCGTTCGATAGCGCTCAATGATCATCGGCGAGTTTTCGAGCAATTCCCAACCTGCCTCGATCACGATCGCGATGCGAAATCGAACACTTTTTTTAAGACGCGGCAGCGCGAGGCTTAACGCCCAATAGAACAACACGCCGTGCAACACGTGTGTGAAGAAGTAGGGATCGATCAAATGCTGCGAGTTGTGAGACGACCAAACGTCCCACGACCAAGGCATGTAGCTTCCGCAATTGCACCACCAATTCCGCCCCATCGCTCGCAATGCGACCACCATGCCGCCGATCACAGCGGCATAGAAAACCAAGGCTCCGACGCGTCGCGATCCGGTATCGTCCTGCCTGAGCGCGTCGACATCGTGTTGGGCGGATTCGTTGTTCTCGCTCGGATCTACCATGACTTTCATCTTAGCGTCTTGGGAGGCGCCAACGGACTCGGTAAACTGAACCAGATCCTATGGAGGATTCACTCCAATCACAAACTCTCCCAACGGCATGACGATGGATCCCCGCCTCGCAGAATATGACGAAAGCGGTTTCGTGCTTGAAAAAGGCCTCTTCGACCAGGAAGAGGTTGATCTCTTAAGACGCAGCGCCAAGGAAGACAAACAACTGGATGACCACTCCTTTGGTCGCAACGACGGTGAAGGAGGCACGGTCCGGCTTTCGCTGTGGAATCATCCAGGACAAGGGATCTACGGTGCCTTCGCGCGATGCAATCGATTGGTGTCGATCGCAGAACTGCTACTTCGCGACGAACCTTATCACTATCACTCCAAAATGATCATGAAGGACGCGCGAGTCGGCGGCGCGTGGGCTTGGCACCAAGATTACGGCTACTGGTATTCCAATGGAGTGCTCACGCCCAACTTGGTCAGCGCGTTCATCGCGGTCGACCCAGCCACACGTGACAACGGATGTCTGCAAATCATTCGTGGCTCTCACCATTGCGGACGCATCCACCATCAATTGACGGGGGATCAGGCCGGCGCGGACCCCGATCGCGTGGCACAGATCCTAAATCGATTCGAGCATCAATACGTCGAGATGGCCCCTGGGGATGTGCTGTTCTTCCACTCGAACCTTCTGCACCGCAGTGATCAGAATCGTTCCGAGCATCCACGTTGGTCAATGATTTGCTGTTTCAACGGACGACGGAACGATCCCTACAAAGAATCACACCATCCGAGATACACCCCGCTCGATCGAGTGACGGATGACGAGATCCGCTCGATCGGAGTTCGGCGTTTCTCGGATGACGCTTCGGACGTTGCCTTTCTCGATCCGGATCATGACGGAAGTACTCAATCACTTAAGTCTCAAGTGGATACGCCCCCGAACGCCGAGCACGCATCGGACAAACAACCTGAGAATGGCCCGATCGAAAGCGCTGCGGCCCCGCGAGGCGGAGAGCCGACGCAAAGCGAATGACCACTCCAACACCGCTCTGCGATCTGCCGCACAGACTCGACTACTTGCCTTCCATGCCGAACGATCTGTCGATCGGAATCGGCTGCATCGGCAGCGGGTTCGTGATGGCGGACTGCCACTTGGTCGCTTATCGAAACGCAGGACTGAACCCGGTTGCGATCGCCTCCCGCCGGATGCCACAAGCAGCGGCGGTAGCCGAGCGGCACAAAATTGCCACGGTTTATGAGACCTATGAAGCGCTGTTGAATGACGAGCGTGTCCAGATCGTCGACATCGCGGTTCCACCCGATGCGCAATTGCAGGTGATCCGCAAAGTGGTCAAGCACCAGAACATCCGTGGCGTGCTAGCGCAAAAGCCGCTGGCAGCGAATCTGGCCGACGCAAAGGAGATCGTTCGGCTCTGCCGTGACGCGGGCATCACATTGTGTGTGAACCAAAACATGCGCTACGACCAGTCAATCCGGAGCTGCCACTCACTGTTGAGGCAAGGTGCGTTTGGCGAGCCGGTGTTGGCTTCGATCGACATGCGTGCAATTCCACATTGGATGCCGTGGCAGCAAAGACAAGGTTGGCTGACCTGTCGGGTCATGTCGATTCATCACCTCGATACGATGCGATATTGGTTTGGCAGCCCGCAACGCGTGTTCGCAAGTTTTCGCACGGATCCGCGGACGAAATTCGATCACCAGGATGGGATCGGTTTGTATGTGTTGGAATATGACACGGGTTTACGCGGTCTGATCTGCGACGATGTGTGGGCCGGGCCAGCGCGAGAAGGGGCGGCCGCCGATCTGGGGATTGCTTGGCGGGTCGAGGGAACCGACGGCATGGCCAAAGGGACGATTGGATGGCCGAAGTATCCGCAGCGCGTGCCGAGCACGCTCGACTACACAACAGTCGCTGCCAACTGTTGGTACCAACCACGCTGGGACGAAGTTTGGTTTCCCGATGCGTTCCTGGGACCGATGACGGAAGTGATGAACGCTTTGGAATCGGGATCCGAACCTGCAATGAATGGCGAAGACAATCTCGAAACGCTCGCCCTCGTCGATGCCTGCTATCAGTCGGCCGCCGAAGGAAGACTGATCGATCTCAATTAGAAATCGATGTGAAACGCATCACCGTCAAACGGCATCCCAATTCAACGCCTGTTCAATCGCCGTCTCGTACTCGGAATCGGTGAAGTCAAGTAATTCACGCATCTCGGTTAAGATTCCAATCTGCTGTTCCCCTAGTTCTCCCTCCGCAGTCGCCGCGAGGAACATCGCTTGGAGCGCTCGTGATCTCTGATCCTGGCTCCACCGACGCGACACGGTCAGGACATAATTCCTGGCTTCGATCTTGTTTTGTTCCGCGATCGAACAAAGCCGTCCCAGTTCGTCGCGATCGACCGGGCGTCCCAGCATTCGTGTTGCGATGCGTTGCAACGCCAAAATCTCGTTGTCCGAAATTCGGTCATCAGCCAACACGATCAAGACGGCTGAGCGAATCGCTTCATCGCAAAACTGATCTTCCTGGGCAGCTTCGTGACTTTGCTGGTCCATTTCCAGAACGGTCGGATCCCAAGTCGAGCGACATTGATCGCACTCGACGAAGTGCTCATGGCCTCCGACCGGTACTGTCGGAATGAAATACAGCGTTAACCAGGGTCGCCTTGCCCGCAAACGGTACGTCTGCTTCAGCGCACAGGTCGGGCAATAGAAATTGCCGCGATCACGCGTGCTGGTCAGGTTCATGGTTCCAATCAGAATCATCGTTGCCTGGATTCACGGAGAAGGAAGACAAGGGACTTATTTCAGTCTGATCGATCGCCCGCACGGTTGCGAGATGGTATCCAATTCTAGCGATCGCAACGGTTATTCCTCCAGAACCCGTGAATTGCCTGCCGATGATCGAATGGAGGTCTCTCCAGGTGGTCGAAGGGATTCCCTGCGCTCGCAAGCAAGCTCCATCATGCCACTTCTGCCCGTATCAACCGTCCGAACCAGCACACCGTTGAGCACGCAACGGCTGCTATTCCAGCTGAATACCGATCAGCTCGAACTTCAACGGCAATACGATCAATTGAGCACGGGACGACGAGTCCTGCGGCTTTCCGACGATCCGGTCGCATCAAACCGAGCAATTGGATTGCATCGTGGGATCGATCGTGGCAACCAGTTGGTACGAAACGCCTCCTCGACCACAAGCTTCTATCGAGCGGCCGACGAAGCTCTCTCACGCGTCGACACCGCATTGGTAGAGGCAAGAGGCGTTGCGGTCCAAGCGGCCCAGACGGTGATATCCGACGACGAGCGAGCCGCGCTGGCTCTTACGATCGAAGAAACGATCAACTCTGTTTTCTCGGCGGGAAACTCAATGTTTCGTGACCACCAACTGCTTGGTGGATTCTTGAATTCAGGCGACGTGTTCGAGTACGACGGCGAAGAAATCCTGTACAGCGGAACGGATGCCATCGGCCGCACCGAATTGGGCGCGGGAGGCCCCAATGAAATCAACCTGACGGGCAACCAAGCGTTGGGAGCCTACTCGGTCATCCATGAGGGCGAATCGCTCAATGCCGGCGTCGATGCGGAGACTCGGCTCATCGACATGCGACAGGGGCAAGGGATCCGTCAAGGCATCATCCGTTTATCCGGTGGAGGCAACTGGATTGATTTGGACCTCCGCTCGGCGGCCACAATCGGCGATGTCGCGAACCTGATCTCGGACGCGGAGGTAGACGGACGCGCCCTCATCGCCACCCTTACGCACGATGGAATACGCGTCGAATACGCTGACGGCCTGCCCGGAACTCTCGCCATCGCTGACACCGAAGGAAGCACGACCGCTGCGGATTTGGCCATCAGCAATCCTGAGGGAGTCATTGCTCCACCGTTGATCGGGGATCGGCTGTCCCCACGAGTCACCCGCATGACGAGAATTGAAGATCTCGACGGTGGCGCCGGACTGGACCTCAGCGACGGATTGCAGATTCTGCAGGGGGAAAAAACGTTCACTATCGATCTGTCCAACGCCGAGACGCTCGGCGACGTACTGATCTCGATCAATCGCAGCGGTGCCGATGTCAGGGCTGAACTGAATGAGGCGGAAGGCAGAATTCGTCTGCGATCGCTTCGGAGTGGTGTCGACTATTCGATCGGGGAAAATGGTGGCAACGCAGCCAGATCGCTTGGGATACGCACGGCCACTGAATTGACGAAATTGAGCGACCTGGGTCGAGGCAGGGGGTTGGCACTCAATCCAGAGGGGCCCGACCTGGTCATCACTCGCTCGGACGGCGTCGAACTAGAACTTGACCTGAAGGGTGCGGAATCGATTACCGATGTGCTGAACCTGATTCGCAACCATCCGCAAAACCAAGATACGCTTCGAGTGCTTGCCGAATTGAATCAGTTCGGTAACGGCCTGCAAATCAAATCACCTCCCGGCGCAAATCCAATCAGCATTCGGCAAATTGGAATTAGTGACGCGGGAATCCGCCTTGGCTGGATCGAGCCTGGACAGAGCGAGGCGATTGGCAGCCAAGTCGGGTCGGTCGACACAATCGTTGGCCGTGACTACGCGAGGAGAGACGCGGGGGGCGCGCTGGACACGTTGCTTCGGTTGAGGTCGGCGGTACAGGACGGCGACCTGCCCGAAATCGAGCGGCTGCAAGCGAAGCTCGACGTCGACTTGGATCGGGCTAGCCGTTCACGCGGTCGTGTCGGAATCTGGACCCGCAACGCCGAGCAGTTGAAAGCAGTCGCCGAGGACAACGTCATCGCCTTGCAGGGACATCTTTCGAACGAAATCGACGCAGATCTAGCCACCGTCATCAGCGACCTGAACCAAAGACAAGTCGCACTTGAGGCGTCGATGCGGATCATCGGCCAGACGTCCCAGTTAACCGTCCTGAACTTCCTGTAACGATTTTGTCGATTCTGCCACGCCGTTGGCCGATAACGTTCACGTGACGGTTTCAACCGCAGTTGGCACCGGCGCGTCACCATTTGAAAGAAGCATTGAATCTCGGAATTCAGCGGAAACTGGCCATGCGGATTGACACCCAACGATTCGGCACACTCGAGCTCAACCCTGACCAACTCTTCTTGTTTCCACAGGGGTTGATCGGGATGGAAACGCTACGCCAATGGGCGTTGCTTCCCGACTTGAACAATCCTGCCGTCGCTTGGCTGCAGAGCGCCTCACGTGGTGACCGAGCGATCGCCGTCATCAGTCCTCGCGCTTTCTTCGATGATTACCGCGTTCACGTCACTCGACGCGATCTCGCTTGCTTGCATATGCAAGCCGGTGCGGAGGTTTACGTCCTCAGCACCGTTGCAGGCCACGTCGGCCGCCTGACCACCAATCTTCGTTCGCCGCTACTGCTGAACCTCAGTCGTCGTTTAGGGTGTCAGGTCATTACGGGTGATGAGCAACCGATTCAGATGGCTTTGCCGATCGGTGCTCCGTCGCAACAGGTATCGGTGGCGGAAATCGTCCGCCAAGCCGCATAGTCGGTTCACCCGCTACAGTTCGGACTGTGGCGAATCCGCACGATCGGTACGTGCGGACCTTCCAAGAGACGAGCTTAATTCCGTCTCGTTCTGGACCGATCAAACCCCTTGTCGAGAAGGCTCGCGGCTCCCTTTGGATGAGCCCAGCCAACGACACCGTACCCAGAATCCCCACCTCCAAAGAATCACCTCACGAGGACGCCATGCTGGTCCTTTCCCGCCACCGAGACGAAAGCATCATGATTGGCGACGATGTCGTGGTGACTATCGTTGACATTCGAGGCGACAAAGTTCGTCTTGGTATCGAGGCGCCTCAATCGATCCCAGTGCATCGACAAGAGGTCTACGACGCGATCCAACGCGAAAATCGCCGGGCCACCCAAACGGGTTCGGGCGCGACGAAGGATATTGAACCGCCTCAGAAAGATTGAGTCGGCTTGCGAGCGGACACCCCAATGGGTTCTCGCTCGCAACGTTGTAATCCTGACGCCGGATCCTTTTCAGATGCGCGGCTTCTCATAGCTTTCGCGCGCACTTTCGACGAACTCGTCTCTTCATGGGCTCGTGATCGAACGATCAAGCGCGGATTAGCATTGGGTGAGCCCCCGATTCTGCGGATCGCCGGAGAACTGGTCTCCTGGGCACCGCGCGTCCCAATCGGCTTCGACAAACCTCGGTGATATTCTGCGGCCCGTTCCCAACCCACCCGAGCGCAGAAATTCTGCTGCCTTTGGCACGCCACTCGCGTGTAAGACCCTGCGAAGCTCGCAGGAGGGTGTTTTTGGCAACTCGGATGTTGCAGGTTGCACCAGTTGTTGCAATTTGCAACACATACAACCGGAATCATCCACTTTGAGAGCCTCGGAAAGGCCGTTTTTTTCGTGGCAGATGCCATGGGACGGGAATAAACTCTGGTTCAGAGTCTTCTCGGACTGCTTTTCACCCGATTTCACACACCTCAACTTGCGTGTCGGCGACAGATTTGGTCGTCATGCCGGTTGGACCTCGGATAACCCGAGCCACGCGTAAGCGTTCAATGCTAAAAGCGGAGATACTTCACATGGGATTGCGACACGTCGCACGCACTGTTCGCTCAAAGAGCCTTCAATCTCTGGCACTCGTCGCCTGTCTGGCGTCGGTGGGAGCGAACACTGCCCTTGGTTCCGAGGGAGCCAATGTTCGAATCGCGACCTTCCACACCTCGTCGGGTGAGGGGTATTTCGCGGCTTCGATTCAACCGTCCAGCGATGACTCGCTGCTGAGTGCGACGCGATCGCAACCGGCGGACGTGGTCGTCATCGTGGACACCTCCGCGAGTCAGGTCGGTCAGTTCCGCAATGACTCAATCGCGGCTCTACGCGGCATCATCGCCAAACTTGGCTCGGAGGATCGCATTCGAATCTTCGCCGCCGACGTGAAGGCGAGTGACCTCAGCGAGTCATTTGGTTCTGCGGACGATACTGACGTCGCATTGGCTCGCTTGAAGAAGCGATTGCCGTTGGGCAACACGAATCTGATGACTGTCATCGGTTCGGTGCGAGCTTCGTTGGTCGCTGAGCCTCAAGATCACACCCGTTCCATCATCTACATCGGCGATGGTTCTTCCATCGACGGCTTGGGCAACCAGGCTCGCTTCGCTTCGATGGTCGATGCGTTGCGTGCAGACCGAATCGCAGTGCACAGCGTTGCCATCGGACCAGCCACGAACATTGAATTAATGGCGATCCTTGCCAATCAAACCGGTGGTGTGCTGGGAATGGTTGGTCAGAACGAAGAGAGCAACGCCAGCGAGATTGCTGCTCAGGTTGCCGACTCAGCTCGGATGTCCCCAATTTGGCTGACGAACGCAACTCTTCTCAGTGGAATGGAGACTGTTCAAGCAGATCGACTTCCGCCACTTCGTCTCGATCGCGACGCGATTGTGATGGGCAGTTTGACGGGTCACGTTTCGGAAGGCTCGCTTGAGCTGAACGGCGAGACGACCGCTTCTTCGATCAAGATCGTTGCGGATGCATCGGTCGAACCAAGTCACCCCGACTTTGCATTCCTTCCGGGTTTGATCAAGCACGCCGAGAGCAATGATGGCTTGATGTTGCCATCGGCCGGCTCGGGACTGCTGCGAGAAACCGCACGCGTCTTGGCTGCTCAGGCAGAAGAGCTCGTCCGTGCTGGCAACATTGCCCTGAAGCAAGGGAACAAGAAAGGTGCCAAAGCAGTTGCAGAACGTGCACTGGAAGCCGATCCCAACAATACCGATGCCCAAGCTTTGGAACGCATCAGCGGAAATCGCTTGATCGTTCAGAACCCTCAGGAATCATTGGACGACATTTTCGGAGCTGGGGGCGGCGACGCCGGTGGCGATGATCCATTCGCCGAACCTTCGGCTCCCGCACCTGCACCTGCCGGTGACGATCCCTTCGCGGAGCCAGCTGCTCCTGCACCAGCACCTGCTCCAGCACCGGCTCCGGCACCTGCTCCGGCAGCAGGTGACGATCCCTTCGCGGAGCCCGCTGTTCCGGCACCAGCTCCTGCACCGGCTCCTGCTCCTGCTCCTGCTCCTGCACCAGCTCCTGCACCTGCACTTGGCTTGGATGATCCTTTTGGCGCTCCGGCACCAGCCGCAGGC
>JBPCVD010000117.1:0-4071 GCA_051010815.1 Rubripirellula sp. | reverse complement strand
GGATAGTACACGCTTCCCTTCACCCGCATCTCGATATTGGGGTCGCGAGCGGCCGTCGCGGCCGAATCAAGAACCTCTGCTTCGACACCCAGATCGTTCGCCAGTTTTGCAGTCGCGATCTCCTTGTCGAAATCATGCTGGCTGCGGCACAACATTAGCAATCCGTTTCGCGTCAAGTCGAAGCCTCCCGGAAGATCTGACGCAAGTGTTTGGAAGTGGTCGCGACTCGCCAGATGCAGGTCACGCAAGAGCGGCGCGGCCCGCTGGACTTGCGACTCAGAGCAAGCACGTTTGAATCGCCAAAGCCAAGCAAGGAGATCCCAGGAAGCACGAGGTCGGATGTAAAAGGGGGACTCTGGATTCCACATCCATTTCAATCCCGACCGGATCATTCCTGGAGCTGCGAGCGGCACGAAATGGCTGGGAACGATCATCCCAGCGTTTCCGAACGAACAGCCGTTGCGTTGACCGCCATTGCGGTCAATCAGCGTGACCTGGTGGCCGCGTTGGCAACAGTACCAAGCAGTGGAGAGTCCGATGACTCCGCCGCCGACGATGACCACGTGTTTTGACAAGGTTGATTACTCGGACGTGGTGTCGCCACGTGGGATGCCCCACCGAAACGGATCGCTGCTGGAAAGTTTCAGGCGAACGTCTGCGGTGATGTGAGCTCGACCCGTGATGGTCGGGCGGATGCGGTCACGGGAATCATCCGCCCACTCATATCGCCCAATGAATGAAGTGCCCAAGATCCCTTCCTGAACCCAATCCGTTCCAGGCGAGAGTCGTCCGTCGGCCGCGAGGCAGGCTAACTTTGCGCTTGTGCCCGTTCCGCAGGGAGAACGGTCGTACTGGAGGCCTGGGCAGAGGACGAAATTTCTGGAGTCGGAATTTTCGTCGAGTGGATCTCCGAAGAGCTCTACATGGTCTACGTGCGGAAAGCCATTGCGGTTGAGCGAGCGTCGAATCGCCACCGCCACTCTGGTCAATTCGCCGACTCGGTCTTCCGAAACCGTATGGCGAGGTTCCTTCGCCAAAAAGAACCAGTTTCCGCCATACGCGACATCGCCAACGATCGCTCCGATTCCCTCGACATCGACTTTGACGTCATTGGCAACGCGATAGCTTTCGACATTGCCAACGGACACGTCGCCAGAGTCGTGTGCCGTGGCGACCACCACACCAACGGGCGTTTCAATTCGACAGTCGCCGCTGCAGATGCGGCCCAAAGAGCGTAGCGTTTCGACAACGCCGATCATTCCATGACCACACATGCCGAGGAAGCCGACGTTGTTGAAAAAGATTACACCTGCGTCACAATCCGTTTCCTGTGGTTCGCACAAGTATGCGCCCACCATGACGTCGGAACCACGTGGTTCCGTGACCACGGCGGCGCGGTAGTGGTCGAACTCTTGTTGGAATTGCGAGCACTGTCGCTTCACGGTTGCCTTCGTCAGTGACGGACCACCAGCGATCACGACACGCGTTGGTTCACCGGCCGTGTGTGAATCGATGGCATGAATTTCAACGTCCATCAGAATTGGCAGCTCTACGTTTCAGTGTCTTGGCGAGCGACAAATGCTGTGTTCGAACCTTCGCGCCGATATCGCCAAAGAAGTCGCGGTAGCATTTCAGAAGCGTCATCGTCCTGGGCCGTCAGTGCCATCGTGGGCCTGCGTCAATGTACCCCGACCAATGCGTCGTCACTGATGTAGGTTCGGCCTGGCCAATGCGACCACCAATTCATGAACTGTTTGAATTGCGTTTTGGCGTATCCGCGTTGGCTGTCGCTCAGTTGATCGGTTTCATTGAAGTGAAGTTCAAAATCGGTATCGCCTTGCAGCTCAAGCAAGTACTTGTAGTACAAGACGAGGTCGGGACCTTCATCAAAGGTTGACAGCACCGTTAACGCCTCATCAAGTTCTTGCGCTAGTTGACGCGCTTCGGCATCACCCCGAGCGGCAAGTTCGCAAAGTCCGACGAACTTAAGAATTTGTTCGGGGATGCAGTTTCCGATTCCGGTGATTGCTCCGGAGGCTCCGCAATGCACGAAGCCATGAAAAACTTGCGTGTCGACTCCGGCCATGAGTACGACGTCGTCATTGCCGCTGGTGATCTGCTCGCCGGCGTAGCTTAAAGCGGAAGCACCCCCAAACTCTTTGAATCCGACCAAGTTCGGAAACTCGGATCGCAAGTTAAAGAATAGATCGGCTTTCGTTTCGAATCCATAATATGGACTGTTGTAAATCACGGCCGGCAAATCGGGAGCGGCCGATAAGATTTGCGCGAAGTGATTCCGCTGAGCGACTGGCGACGTGCCACGCGACAAGACACGAGGAATGACCATCAGGCCGTGGGCACCGACGGATTGTGCGTGAGCCGCGTGATCCGCGGCGATGATTGAGTTTTGAGCTCCAGTACCCACGACGACTTTCACGCCGGCGTCCACCAGTCGCTTCACCCCTTCTTGGCGTTGCTGATCAGTCAGCAGCGGCCAGTCGCCCATGGATCCACAATAGACAACCGCGTTCATTCCCGCAGCCACAAGTTCGCGTCCCTTCCGAACCAAGGCTTCGAAGTTAGGGGTGCGGTCCGGCAAGCAAGGCGTCATGAGGGCTGGGATGCAGCCCCGGAATATCTCTGAGTTCATGGTGGCCTACGTCGATCAGAAGCGGGATTTGGCGCGTGTTCCGTCCCAGAAACTTGGTCCAGAATGGATTGCCCTATGTGGCGCCCTCGCAAGCCGCATTGGGTAACGCAATCGGCAGCGAAGTACGTGCTGTCGCTTGAACAGCAACAGTCGGAAACATCCTACACCATGAAACGGGCGATGGCAGGCCCCGAATTGGGGCATCACCTTACGAGAGATCGATTCGAGCTTGGCCTGTACAGGCGTAGGATGAGGATTGGCATTGCCGGTATCTCTGGCGATTCCCGGTATGCTCAAGTGTCCTCCTGTTTGCGAGCATGTTTGACCCGCCGATGCTCGCGGAGCCTTGAGACTGGACCGTGGGTAGCCCGGCGGTTGGCGTCGGTTGTGCGTGAAGAGTCGTTCGTTGAGAATTGCGCCCAGGAGGCTGCGGTCGACGGCCCCATTCTCCTGCTGTTCCGTCGTCGCCCGGTGACGTGCAAGTGTCCTTTCAATTTTGGTTTTCATGTTTGGGTTTCGTAAAGCTCGTGCGCCGCTGACGACCTTTCAAAGAGTCGATATCGAACTGCTGATGCGCAAGACGGTGGAAACACTCGGATTGCCATTCATTCGCAGCGTCGATGTGGTCGTTGATCTCGCGCAGCTTGAGTTGGACACTTCGAGCCAAGAGCGATTGATCAGCTCGGCGGAAGACCGTGTTCGCGATTACCTGCCAACAATGGAAGCGTCGTGTAGGACGCGAATCGTCCAGGCGTCTGACGCGGCTTATCCCTCGGTTTACAAGGCCGCGAGTGACAACGAAACAGCGTTGATTCAAATCACAGACGAAACGGTTGGTGATCCGCTTCGAACGGTGATCGAGCTAGCTTATCAATATTCCAGTCACTATTGGCATACACGTCCCGATGGTTCGGAGTTGTATCGTCATCCCAGGACGACGCATTTGCTTCCCATTTGTTGCGGACTCGGTGTGCTCGCGAGTGATGCGTGTTTGTATGACGACCAATGGTCTCGGGGCGGGTGGACGGGATGGTCGATTTCTCGATCTGGTTACTACAGCACCGTCGAAGTCGGCTACGCGCTTTCCTTGTTCGCGAGAGCGCGGGGCGAGCAGAATCCAGAATGGGCGAAGAAGTTGCGTCTCGATTCCCTTGCGACTGCTCGACAAGCGGCCAAGTATTTTGACGTGCATTTAGAGCAGGGCGGCAGTTTGTTGTTCGAAGCCGAAACCGTTCCTTCGTCTTCCGCTGATTTGAGCCAGCTTGCCCGTTGGTTGGAAGGTGAGGACAAGTCATTCGCGCTGGCGGCCGGGTTCGCTTTGGCCAAGCTAGACGAGTTGTCGCCCCGAGCTGCGGAAGCTGCACTGACGGCATCACGAAGTGGCGATCCTGATTTGGTGCCCGTTGCCGCACGCCTGCTCG
>JBPCVD010000116.1:0-7858 GCA_051010815.1 Rubripirellula sp. | reverse complement strand
GTTCACAAGTTACGGTCAACATGATTGAAATCCTCCTGAAAAGTATTCGCCCGTTGCAGGGGCATCTTGCGTCGAAGTCACAATGACTTTGATAACTCGATGAGTAGCAAGCAGCGTGCCAATCGCTAAAATCGACACGATCGGTTCCGTGAAGTTCGCCTGAAACCGCGTATTTTGCGGCATTCTTACGCCACAGAAAAATGCGAAGGCGGTTTTGGCGCACTCAGCCGTCAACGATCAATCGAGACTCTCTTCAAAGGTTTGCAAATCTTGCAACTGCTGGATCGGGAGGAGCAGCACTTCCAGGCCCTCCGTGGCGGTCCCGGCGATCGCTTGATAAAGCAAACGCCAGTGCTTTCGCTGGCATCGGCCGCGAAGTTCACAATATTGAACCTGACCGCCCGCGTCGTAGACCATCCCGAAGACTTGCTCCTGACCACCTTTTCCACTCCATACAAACGAGCCATCGGGCTCAAAGTACAGCTGGTCGATCTTCGTCAATCGCTGCTCCACTTCCTCGAAGCTGGTCGCGATCGGCCCTCGAGACGGTCCGTAGAGGTAAAGGTGAAAGGGTGTCATCATTCCGTGAAACTGCGAGTCTTATCGGGTGAGTGAGTTGAATCCAGAAGAACCGTTGACGGCTGGAGCCGAGTTTTCATAGCGTTGCAGCGGATTTGAGACCGCTTTGTCGTGCCAACACCACGTAAGCGTTTTGTTCCGATTCACCGCTACTTGGAACCAGTCGAAGTCGCGGTGGTCATTGGACTGCCGATTCGCATGATACCGGACGCGTCCTGTTGTTTGACTCATCTAAACCTGAAGCCCCAAATCGCAACTGTCGTTCGACGACGGTCGCTCGCTTCACGTTTGCGCTGCTGGTGACATGGCTACCGCTGTCGTCTCCTGTCTGGGGACAGGGCAACGCCGACCCCTTTGTCGAGTTGAATTTAGCAGGAACGGTGAGCTTGCCGCGGTTGGTCGAGGCCGTTTCAAAGCAGCTCGACATACGTTTCCTCTACAGTGCCGACCTGGCGAATCGTCAGGTCACCGTTTACACGCCAGCAAGACTTCCGAAGAGTGCATTGCCCGCCTTGCTGGGCAGTTTGTTGAAAGGTGAGAACTTAGCCGTTGTCGATTCGGACGTTCCCGGTTGGAAGCGGATCGTCGACTTTGCTGACATGGTTCCCTACGCACAGCCTGGTGAAGCGACCGAAGTCTTGGCCAAGGACGGTCCGGCCGCAGCCGTGACTCAAGTCATTCCGATCAAGAATGCCGACATCACGTCGCTATCACAGACACTTCGCCCATTCCTTTCCAAAGCGGCGAACTTCTTGGCATTGCCTGAGAACCACTTGATCATCGTCACCGACTACGCAAAGAACGTGAAGCGAGTCACCGAGTTGCTGCGTCTGATTGATCAACCCGTCGGCCAAGCGATTGTCGAGTTCTACGACACAAAAAACCGGGACCCGGCGTCACTCATTCAGCAAGTCGAAACGTTGATCACGCAGGCAGACGGGGCTCCGGGTGAAGAGGCCGTCAAGCTCTTCAATGACACCTCCGATCGCCGTGTGGTTGTAGCGGGTGAGAAGAACGAGGTCACTCGCGTGCTGCAACTGCTCGCGCAACTCGATACCGGAATGGGGTTTCAAACGCGAGTTTACCGACTGCAAAACGTGTCCGCGCAGAGAATCAATAAGCTTGTGATCGGTTTGGTCAGCAGCAAAGAAGCTGAAACTTCGATCGAGACAACGATTGATCCCGATGGCAATCTGCTGATTGTTCGCGCCCCCGCAGAGATCCACCGTCAGATCGAAACACTGATCGAAGAGTTGGATCGGCCGGTCGACAGCAGCGAAAGCCCGATTCAGTTCTACAAGCTCAAGAATGCCAACGCGGTTGAAGTCCTGTATTCATTGCTCGCGCTTCAGCAGGCCGCCGGCAGCGGTTCGGTCGCACAAGTCGGTGGCTTTGGAGCGGTCGGTGCAGTGGAAGGCTTCGGCTTCACGGGACTTGCCCCAGCCTTCGGTGTTGGCGATTCACTCACTCCCGCCGGAATCACTCCCTCCGCCTTCAGCGGTGCGTTGCCCGTCTATCGCGGTCAAACCGGCGGACGCGATGTGCGCATGCCGTTTAACGATGGCAATGCAAACGATGTGACCGATTCAACACTACAAAACGAAAACGAAGCATTGGGGCCTCTGATTGGGGGCGGTGGTATCGGAGGTGTCGGCGGTATCGGCGCCGTCGAAGGCTTCGGGATCGGTGCCTCTCAAGTCGCCACGCTTCCCGGCGGCGCGCGGGTCTCGGCCGATGTGGCGACCAACAGTTTGATCGTCTACGCCCCCGCCAATGTCCAACCTCTGTATGCCAAGCTGATTCGTTCCCTGGACCAGCGACGACCGCAGGTGATGATTGAAGCGGAGATCGTTGCGGTCAACACAAGCGACGACTTCCGACTGGGGGTCGAGGTATCGATCGGCGACCGCACCGGAGCCATGAAGCTCTTTAAATTCACTTCGTTCGGTTTGAGTGAGGTCGATCCGACGAACGGCATGCTGACGCCCAAGGGTGGCACTGGATTCAACGGTGTACTGCTCGATCCGGACGTCGCCGACGTGATCATTCAAGCATTGTCGACGCATTCCCGTAGCCGAGTTCTCGCGTCGCCGAAAATCTTGGTCAATGACAACCAAACGGGAACGCTCGAAAGTGTCGAGAGCGTCCCATTCAGCAGTATCAACTCCATCAATACGATCAGTTCCAATAGCCTCGGCGGCAGCCAGCAGGCTGGAACGATCATCACTGTGACTCCACACATCAATGAGGATGACCACCTTCAGCTTGAATTCGACATCGAATTTAGCACGTTCGAAGGGGAGCTCATTCCGACCGGTGGTGAGAATGGTGGTTTCCTTCCCCCTCAGCGAAAAATCGATCGCATCGGCAGCGTCGTCACCATTCCCGATGGCCAAACCGTCGTCGTTGGTGGGCTCAAACGAGGCACGGAGACCGACTCTTTCTCCGGTGTACCGTGGACGGAAAAGATCCCGGTGCTTCGGGAACTCACGAGCCTGACCGTCGCCGAAAACAAGTGCACTTCCTTTTTCCTTTTCATCCGGCCTCGCATTCTTCGCGACTCGCAGTTCCGCGATCTGCGATACTTATCAGACATTGACGTCCAAACCAGCGAAGTGCCAGGCGACGTTCCGCAAAGCCGCCCCATGTTGATCCCATGCGTGACCCCTCCAACGCAGACTCGAATTCCTCCGAATCCGGGACGTCACCAGCGTCCCTACGTGGGCCCGCGCGAACTGATGACGGAACCGAGCGTGCTGCAGGACTAAGCATGCCAACGAAGGATCCGTCCCAGAGGTCAACGGAAGCAACTTACGACATGGTGACGCCGCAGGACACCGATCTGCTCCGCCAAGCGTTGGGCGGTGAAGTCGAAGAGGATCTGTCGCAGTTGCATCCCTCCAAGGAATTCCTGAGACGGTTTGGAATCGCATACGCGCGTTCCCATCGCGTGATCGGATTCGAACAGGAGGGAAACGTACAGATTGCGATCTGCGATCGTGACGGGTACGACCACCTGGACATCATCGGTCGAGCATTGAACAGTCCCGTGGAGCCCCTGTTAGCGACTGCGGCAGCGATCCAGTCATCGATCAACGTCGCCTACGCCGATCGCTCCAGCCAGGCTCAACAGGTCATCGATTCCATCGATCGTGACAGCGTGCTAAGCGAAGTCAATGCTCTCGCCATGAGAGAAGACTTGCTGGATACCGAGGGACGAGCCCCGATCATCCGGCTCGTCAATCATTTGTTGTTTGACGCCGTCAAGGCGGGTGCCTCGGACGTACACATCCAACCCTACGAAGATCGCGTCATCGTTCGGCAGCGAATTGACGGCGTCCTGTTTGACAGCTTCGAAGTTCCGAAAGCGGTCCAGGAAGAAGTCCTGACACGCGTCAAGGTGCTGGGCAAGATGAACATCGCGGAGAAAAGGCTTCCACAAGATGGTCGCGCCACAGTTCAACTGGGCGATCGCACGGTCGATCTGCGGATCGCGTCACTTCCGACCAGCCACAATGAACGAATTGTGATTCGCCTGCTGGACAAAAGCGCGAGACTCTACACGCTCGGTGAGTTGGGAATGCCGCCTCACTACCTGGAGACATTTCGCAAATTGATCCAGCGCGATCATGGCATGATGCTTGTCACTGGCCCGACCGGCAGCGGAAAAAGCACGACGCTGTATGGTGCTCTGCAGGAAATCAACTCCCACGACCTGAATGTGCTGACCCTGGAAGACCCGATCGAGTACCAGCTTGATGGCATCAGTCAGACACAGATCAACGAAAAGAAGGGCATGACATTCGCATCGGGGATGCGGAGTGTGTTGCGGCAAGACCCCGACATCATCATGGTGGGCGAAATCCGTGATGGTGAAACGGCCGTGATGGCAATCCAAGCGTCACTCACCGGTCACTTGGTCTTCAGCACGTTGCACACCAATGATGCGTCCAGCGCCGTCACACGATTATTGGACTTGGGAATTGAACCCTACCTGGTCAGCAGTTCGCTGGTAGCGTCACTCGCGCAGCGATTGGTACGTCAGTTGTGCGACCGCTGCAAGCAACCAGACGATGCGCGATCAACGGGCTTGCCGAATCCACCACAGTCACTCTTGGACGATCAGGGACTTGTACTGTCGGATCTCTTGGGCGTTTACAAGGCGGTCGGTTGCGAGGCTTGCCGAGGCACTGGATTCCGCGGACGAATCGGCCTGTTCGAGCTGTTGGTCATTGATGATGCATGCCGAGATTTGGTGCAGAGTCGCGGCAACGCCTCACAAATCCGTGAAGCGGGCTTGCGTGCTGGAATGCATCTGCTGGCAACGGATGGCTTATTGAAAGTTCACCAAGGCGTGACAACGCTGGACGAGGTGATGCGGGTCACCACCCTTTAACTCGATCATGCTCTTCGCCCATCGCGAGTTCATCTATCCTTTTGCTCATGGCAGTCTTCTCCTACACCGGTGTGAATCGCGACTCCGCCATTGTGCGTGGTACCGTCGCTGCGGATACGCCACGGCAAGCGCGTGATCAACTTCGCGGCGAAGGCGTGCGGGTAAAGAAGTTGACGGAGTCGGCCGACAACCAACCACGTCGCAGCTGGTTGCCCCGGTTCTCGCTGACTTCTTCCAAAACGCTTTGGGCCACTGCCGTTCATGAGTTGTCGATGATGCTCCATGCCGGCATTCCCATGCTCGACGCACTGGACACAATTTCGGATCAAACACAAGGTTCTTTCCGCGCCGCTATGCTGGGTGTGCGCGATCGCGTTGCTGCCGGCTCGTCACTTGCGGAGGCGTTGTCTCAGCGTCCCGACCTTTTCGATGCCGCTTCCATTCACATGGTCGAAGTTGGTGAGAACTCCGGTACTCTCGACTCCGTCTTGAATCAACTGGCCGAGTTCAAACGTAAACAACTGACGCTCCGCGACTCGGTCACGACGGCTCTGGTTTACCCGATGTTTCTCGTCTGTTTCGGGACCGTCGCCGCCTTGTTCCTAATGACGTCGGTGCTTCCACCCCTGTTGGAAAACCTTCAGGAGACCATGGACGTCTTGCCGTGGCCGACTCGGATCGCAAAAGCAATGAGCGATGCGTTGCTCTCCTACGGCTGGCTGCTGGCGTTGTGCTTTGGACTGCTGATCGGTTTGGCCGCGTGGGGCTTGCGAACGGACCGGGGAAAAGCCTTTTGGCACCAAACACTACTTCGCCTTCCGATCATTGGCCCGATGGCGATTAAACAGGGTGTAGCCCGCATCGCGATGATCATTGGCACCCTTTCACGGAGCGGCGTCGAGCTGACCAAGGCGGTCGAACTGGCAGAACGATCGACCGGAAACGTCGTATTCAAGCAGGCTTTGCACGAATGTGGGGAACGCATCTCGGCCGGCGAGGAGGTGGCGGATGCGTTACAGCGAAGCGGAGCGTTCCCTCCATTGGCGGTGCGAGTCTTTTCAGTCGGGCAAGAATCGGGCAAGCTGGATGAAATGTTGTTTCGGCTGGCGGACGACTATGATGCACAGGTCGCGATCGCCTCGGCGCGCTTCACGGCGTTGCTGGAACCGGCGTTGATTCTCATCTTGGCCGCAATGGTCGGCTTTTTGTTGTTAGCTACGATCCTACCGATCTTGGAGGCAGGAAATGTCATGTAACCAGACGTTCGCGTCGCATAAACAGCGACGTCGAGGTTTCTCATTGGTCGAACTGATCGTGGTGATGGTGATCCTGGGGATGCTCGCTGGATTGGTGGCCGTGCGAACGCGTGGCTACTTGGTCTCATCCAAACAGAACGCGGCGAAAACAGAAATCGCAAACATCGTGAAGGCCGTCGAGACGTTCTACGCCGACCAAGGACGCTACCCGACTACCGATGAGGGAATCGAAATTTTGGCCCGCGGTACCGATAGCTGGCCCGACGGCTTTCTGAACAAGGTCCCGCTCGATCCATGGAAGAATGCCTACGAGTACATCAGCCCAGGATCGACACAGCCCTACGAAGTGATTTCTCTCGGCGCCGATGGCAGAGAGGGAGGAGACGGAGAGAATAAGGACTTCACCAGTGAGTCACTGGGCGATGAAGATGCCTAGCGGTCGTCGTCGAACCGCTTTCACGCTGCTCGAGGTCGTCGTCGTGATGGTGATCATCGGCATTCTCTCCACGCTGGCCGTCATGTCGCTTTCCGGCACGATGGACCGCTATCGATTGGATCGGGCCATCGAAACCGTGGAATTGTTTGATGCGAGAGCCCGCCGTCAGGCAAGCAACCGTCGAGCACCGGTGGACGCAACCATCCACCTGCAACGCAATCGACTGCAGATTGAATCTTCGAATGGCCCAGCCGCTCGTGTCTTTTCATTGCCCGGTGGAGTCGAAATAGCGAGTGTTCGATTGAGTCGCAAATCGGTCGTCGGAAGTGAGTTGGATCTTCGCTACAACCAAGACGGCATTTCGCCCTCCTACGCGGTCGAATTGAAGCGGGGCAAACACTCGCGGTGGCTTGTCGTCCTCGGGGTCAGTGGGCAGATCGTGCAGCTCGACGGGGAAAGGGAGATTGATGACATTCTCTCCTTCTAGACGATCCGCTGGCTTCACACTGTTGGAGGTCGTGATTGGTTTGACATTGATGGCCAGCGTTGTCGTCGCTTCCTTGCTCGCGTTCACAGCGCATCGTAAACAACGAAGATTAGCCGACGCAAAGATTGCAGCCGTCGCCATCGCTGACGACCTGCTCAACCAACTTTCCGCGCGCCGAAACGGCATTCCAGTTGCCGAAAGGGGTGTGATTCAAGGACGACCGAACTGGTTTTGGCAGACGCAAACCGTTGGCACGATGATCCGAGCTCAGGTTCCATTGCGTGTGATCGAGTTTCAGGTGATCGAGGTCTCCGAGAATGGATGGCAACCTTTGGTCTCGACTCAATTGGTGGAGAAGATCATCCAATGAGTCAACGTCATATGATTCAACTTCATGTGCGTCGCCGCCGCGGCCGATCTGCCTTCACGCTAATCGAACTCGTCGCGTCGGCCGTACTCGCCTCGCTAATGATGGCCGGTATTTTCACGATCGTATGGTCGGCACTCCGTGAATCGGCGCAACTGCAACGTACGGCCGTCAGTCAGTTCCCACCGACGCGATTGGTCGAACAGATCCGCATCGATCTGCAAAATGCGAGGGGGATGCTGGTCGACAGAACGGGGCTAACACTGCACGGTTTCGTGGGCCGCGATCCGATCACCCAGCGTCCAACACTGACCCCCGGGCGTGTCCGCTACGAAAC
>JBPCVD010000115.1:0-8086 GCA_051010815.1 Rubripirellula sp. | reverse complement strand
GGCGAGTGCCACGATCGACAAAACTGCGAACGAAAAAAAGAATAGACGCATCTTCGTAGTCTCGACTCGTTGCAAGAGGGCACCTGGGCATACGCTAGGGTACCAAGCGGCGGTGTGACGTGCTGTCGAGTGGCACGTCGTTTTTGAATTGGTGTACGGAACTGATCTAGTTTGTGCTTCAAGCAAACTCGCGAATGCTAAGACACGATTCGGAAGCGACGACAATGTGATCCAAGACGGTGATCCCCAACAGCTTGCCAGCCTCAGTCAATTGATTCGTGACTTGCAGGTCTTCGTTGCTTGGAGTCGGGTCACCGCTGGGATGGTTATGAACCAAGATCACGGCGGATGCCGAATCACGGATTGCGGCTCGAAAGACTTCACGCGGATGAACGAGACTTGCGTCGAGCGTGCCAACCGTGATCTGGTGGCTTTGAATCGGTTTATGTTTCGTATCCAGCGTTACGATATGAAACTCCTCCTGAACGGCGTCTTCGGCCAGTCTGCGAAAGTGATTGCGACAAAAGTCGATGGCCGCGCGTGTGCTCGTGATACGGATGATGGGCGAATCGGTGGGGCCTTCAGCGCGGGCGATGCGGCGTCCCAACTCAATTCCTGCCATGATTTGCGCATAACTTGCCTTGGTGGCGGCCGGACTGATCTGTTTCAAGTCGGCCATGCTGCATTTCGACAGCTCTTGAAGACGCGATGTGAAACGGTTTGCGATTTTTTGTGCGCCGACGACAGCGGATTCCTTCGGGACACCAACGCGGATCAGGATCGCGAGCAGGTCCGCGTGCGTTAGATCGCTTGGTCCGTTTCGGAGCAGCCGCTCGCGAGGCCGCTCCTGTTCCGGCGTCTCGGTGATTTGCAGCCCATGAATCTGCTGGTCGATCCACTTGGAAGGTTGGAACTCGGCGTGCGGTGTCACGAGCCAACGATAGCGGAGTCCGTCATCGCAATAGCTCGATTGAAGGATGCCATCCTGAACCAGCTGTCCGAGAGTGCGCGTCACGTACGCGGGACTCGCTTCTGAACAAGAAAGCTTTGCCTCGCTGGTAGAGAAGTCATCCAAGTGGACCAGCGGATGCAGCACGGCCTCTAGCCGCTTTCGTCGGTTGTCGTTCACTGAACATGCCCCGTGTTCGAATGAGAGGAGCAACTCAGTGTACTGCGTCGGCAGTCCGAGAGTGGAACCCTTGCCTCGGCCCTGCCCGCGATCGCAATGACGCCGGCGTAGGATCGGGGATGGATTTCCGCTGTTTGAACTGGAGGTCTGTGGATCGCCAGCTTCGCCGTTGGTCAAGCCGCGGATTTAGGGCCTGTCGGAAGAGGTCGCCCTCGTCGCTCTTCAACCTAAGTCCCAACTTGCAAAGGGTTTTAAGGGAACTTCGATTGCATCCCCCGAAGCTGTCGATGCAGAATGCTGCACATGCAGAGGCAACCAACGCGGAGCCAATGAATGGCAAGATGCGTTAGAGCGTGAAGCTGTTTACGCGCGAAAGTTTAACGGCCCAGGCTTTAACGACACAGGCTTTAACGGCCCAGGCTTTGGCTGCCGTGCGGGTTGCCAAAGTAATGACTGCCATGGGGATTACCAAAATAGTTGCTGCCGCCCGCTGGCGCGCCACCGGCTCCCGGTCTCAAGACACCGTAACCCCATCCACCCTGGCCCCAACGGTTCCATCGGTTTCCCCAGCCATAGGCCGGGTAGCCATAACCGTATCCGTAGCCATAACCGTAGGGCACGCCGTAAGGGCGATTCGGCGTGTAGTTGGGAAGGTAAACGGGCGGTTGATTTGGGTTGGGGACGAACCGTTGCGCTTGATTGCGCTGCCGATTCATTGCTTGAGCGTTCGCCTGTTCGGCATCTTCCTGCAATGTCGGCGTTGGGAAAACATCCGCGGTGAATCCGCCTGGAGGAAACCGGGGCTTCGCCTTTTCTTGGGCTGGTGGGTCGGCCTTTCCGGTCTTTGGAGCGGCCGGTTTCGGTTGCGATCCATCCGTGATTGGAGTGAATTGCGTCGTCTTAGGAAATCCGTTGGAAGCAGCGGGTTGCGGCGCCTCGGTTGCGGAGGCTTCTTGAGATCCATCCGCTGACGGTCCTTCGTTCTGTTGGGCAGTCGCTGGCATCGAAAACGCGATTCCAATCCCAATGCCGACTGCGATAAAGGACATTCGATTCACGGTTTCTCTCCTCGGTCGGTGATCGGCAAGAGGCCGAAGTGCAAAAAGCTTCTTCTTGAAGGCTACCAAGGCGGGGATGGTGGTCAAGTCAAAACCGTTCTCGGATCCGGTTCTGGGCCTTGATCGTATTGAACCGATGAAGGATTCGACGCCAAAAGATCACGCTAATCCTCACACTTTGTCTGGCGACGGTCGTGCCGGCCCTGATGAGGGGCACCCACGGGCATTACTTGGTTACCCATGCAGGAATAGCACGGCGTTTCAACCGGCGGCTCGCTTCGTTTGGCTCACCGATTCCTGCGGTCGCGACAGCGGCTTGAGACTCGCCAACGCGGCATCGATCGGGACTGCTTGTCGCTCTCGATTGAGGAAGAAGTTCACGTGGGTGAATCCGCATTCCTGCAACAGCTTCATTGCCGATTCGTAGCCGTCGGAAACACGTTCAGGGACGTGAGCGTCTGCTCCGAGGGTGATGGGGATTCCGCGTTTCTGCATCTCGACCAACATCGCAGGAAACGGATTCATTTCCTTGATGGTCTTGTTGACGCCAGAAGTGTTGAGCTCCATGGCAACGCCGGTCGCGGCGATCCGATCGAGCGCGGGACGGATGTCCTCCAGAATGGTTTCTTCGTTCCACGCCTTGGAGGTGAAATTCTTAATCAGATCGGGGTGAGCGAGCGAATCGAACAGGCCTGTTTCTGCCGACTGGGCCAACAATCGAAAGTAGATCCGTTGCACCTCGACGAGATCTTTCTGCCAGTATCGGTCGCGGAATTCACCGATCTGCGGATGGACCGATCCAAGTACAAAATGAAAGTCCGCCGACGCGAGCTGCTTTTCGAGGTAGGCTTCCTGGCCTTCGAAGTAGTCAGCTTCGAGACCGAGTCGGACGTCGACGATTCCATCCCACTCGGCACGCGTCTTGGCGACCAGGTCGACGTACTCCTCAAATTCATCTTCGCTCATCCGCACATTGGCGGAGAATCCATTGGGCATCGGGTTGTGGCACGTGACCATCAATCCGCGCAGACCTCGCTCTTTGGCGACCTCGGCGTAGGCTGTCGGTTCCCCGTAAGCGTGCTTGCAAAGTGGGGTATGCGAGTGGGATTCAAATAGAATGCGATCGGTCACGAGAAGATTTCTCCGGCGAATGGTCGGTCATCACAAATCCACGTTTACCTGTACGTTAGGCTGAGTGGACAGTTTTGACGAGGCCTGAGAACGCGGCTTGAATCACGAGGATCGGAGACACAATGTCCTTTGCCAAACAGGGGGAGACGATGCCGCAAACCAATCCAGGTGTGGGTTCACGATCGAGACGCGATTTCTTGGCCTCCGGTTCGGCCTTGATGGCGGCGACCATCGTGCAACCACACGTGCTTGGTGGCCCACAGCACGTCGCGCCGAGTGACCGCGTGAACGTCGCGCTGGTGGGCGCGGGCGGACGTGGCCGGCAAAACGCTCGCGAATTGTTAAAACTTAGTGACGTTCGGATCACGGCAGTCGCGGACCCGGCGGAGCTCTGGGATTTGAGCGATTTCTACTACCGTGGCACGGCGGGACGGCATCCGGTGTGTGCGGAGATCGAACAGCACTACGCGACGACCGAGTCAGGTTTTAAATGTCAGCAATTCGAGGATTATCGCCAGCTGTTGGAACAACGGGCGGGTGATATCGACGCGATTCTTTGCGCGACGCCGGATCATCAACACGCACATGCGTCCTTGGCGGCCATCCGCGCCGGCAAGCACGTTTATTGCGAGAAGCCTTTGACTCATAACATCGCCGAAGCTCGACTCGTCTCCAGTGCCGCCGAAAAAGCTGGGGTCGCGACACAGCTTGGAAATCAGGGGCACTCGCGCGACACGATTCGGGAAACCTGTGAACTGATACGTGCGGGGGCCATCGGAAGCGTTCACGAGGTGCACGCCTGGGTGCCGGCGACGCGTTGGAATCCAACTTTGGACAAAGCACCGACGGCAGCGCAGAAATTACCGCAGGGATTGAACTGGGACCTTTGGTGTGGGGTCCGCCAACCGCCTGAATTCAATCATGCTTACGCGCCCGTTTCATGGCGAGACTTTTGGGCGTTTGGTTGTGGCGCGATGGGTGACTTTGGTTGTCACGATCTTGATTCCGCTGTCTGGGCATTGGACTTGGGTTTGCCGACTCGGATCGAGATGCGAGCGGCCGGCAGCACCGATCCGGCAATGGCGCCCTTTGGTGAAATCGGCTACTTCGATTTTGATGCACGCGGTTCGTCTCCGGCTGTTCGAATTCATTGGTACAGCGGTGGATTGCGACCGCCCACTCCGGATGCCTTGCCCGAATCTGTGAAGCTGCCCTCGCGCGGCGTGCTGTTTGTCGGCAGCAAAGGCGTGATGGTTTGTGGTGGGGCTGGTGGTAAAGCCACGATCTACCCTGAATCGTACGCGGAGACAGTGGTGCCGCCAGAGCCTTCACTCGTGCGATCGTCGGGCCACCATCGCGATTGGGTTGACGCAATCAAAGGTGGTCCGCCGGCCAGCAGCGAATTTCGCTATGGCGCCAAACTGACGGAGATCACGTTGCTAGGTTTGGTGGCGTTGAGAACCGGGGAAGTCATCTACTGGGATCCGCAGACAATGAAGGCAAAGGGTTGCCCCGAAGCGGATGCCATCATTCAAGGACAATACCGCAAAGGTTGGAGTTTAGACGCGTGAGAATCGTTTTCGGATTTGTGTTCTGTCTTTTGATGTTTGGCGTGCACGCGATCGCGTTGTCGGCTCAGTCGAGCAAGCCGAACGTACTGTTCATTGCGGTGGACGATCTGGCTTGCACGCTTGGTTGTTATGGTGATCTTGTCGCCAAGACGCCACACATTGATCGATTGGCAGCGAGTGGCGTACGGTTTGATCGCGCCTACAACCAACTTCCATTGTGTAACCCAACACGCGCTTCCATCATGACCGGGTTACGCCCGGACCAAATCAAAGTCTATGACTTGGATCGGCATTTTCGTGAGGAGGTCCCAGATGCCGTGACGCTGCCACAGGCGTTTCAGAATTCGGGCTACTTCGCGGCCCGAGTTGGCAAGATTTATCACTACAACGTCCCCGCCTCCATCGGAACCGATGGTTTCGACGATCCGCCTTCGTGGATGCAGACCGTGAATCCGATAGGTCGTGACAAAACGGACGAATCGTTGATCGTGAACGCGGAGCCCCATCGAAAAATCAGTGCCGCGTTGAGTTGGCTGGCCGCAGAAGGGGCGGACGAAGAGCAAACCGATGGGATGATCGCGACCGAAGCGATTCGGTTGATGGAATCGAAGCAGCAAGAACCATTCTTCCTGGCAGTCGGTTTCTTCCGTCCGCACACGCCTTTTGTAGCGCCCAAGAAATACTTCGACATGTACCCGCTCGATGAGTTGCGTTTGCCTTACGCACCGCCCGGAGATCGCGACGACATCCCGACCGCTGCCTTTGCACACAATTGCCCGATACCGAATTACAACCTCGATCAAGAAACGTTGATCCAGGCAACCCAGGCGTACTATGCCTGCGTGTCATTCATTGATGCTCAAGTCGGGCGATTGCTCGACGCCCTCGATCGGCTTCAGTTAGCCGACAACACGATCGTCGTGTTTTGGAGTGACCATGGGTATCACCTTGGGGAGCACAACGGAATTTGGCAGAAGAGAACGCTCTTCGAACAGGGGGCTCGTGCACCACTGATCGTTCGCGCGCCTCAACAATCTGGCAACGGGCAAGCGTGTCATCGCGTGGTGGAATTCGTTGACGTCTATCCGACGATCACCGCCTTGGCGAATGTGAAGTCGCCGGATGATCTAGCCGGCAAGGATCTGGGGGGGTTGCTGGAAGATCCGATCGCCCCATGGGATGGCTTTGCCATCACTCAGGTTTTGCGACCTGCGGATGATCGATTAGCGAAGCCGGTGATGGGCTGCAGCATTCGAACGCATCGCTGGCGATACACGGAATGGGCCGACGGTGAGGCCGGGATCGAGCTGTACGATCATCACGCCGATCCAATGGAATTCAATAATCTTGCGTTTGAGCCCGACATCGAAGCCCAGGCGGTCATCGAGCGATTGCGGCCGCGTCTGCGAGAGCACGCGTCGGGCCAAATTCCGGAGACTCCATTCAATCCGGCGCGATTGTAACTCTTCGCGGTGGCATTTCGCCGCGAAGTGCCTAGCCAGGCGAGCATCTGCGCATCGCCGTGTTCTTTCGTGACTTCGTGATTGAAGAGCACGATTGCGATTCGTTTGTCGTGATCAGGCGCTTCGGCTTTTCCGACGTCGATCACTTTCCTTCAGCAAGATTTTGCGCAGTCGAATGTTGTCGGGAGTGACCTCGACCAGCTCATCCTCTTCGATGTATTCCAGTGCGGCTTCCAAAGAAAGGTCACGTGGCGGCTTCAGGATGACGTTTTCGTCACTGCCGGCGGCTCGGATGTTGGTCAGCTTCTTCTCGCGACAAGGGTTGACCGTCATGTCGTTGTCGCGGGCATTTTCGCCAACGATCATGCCTTCGTAGACCTCGGTGCCGGGCGGCACCAAAAGCTCGCTGCGGTCTTGCAGCCCAAACAACGCAAATGGCATCGTCTTGCCACCCACCATGGAGATCAGAACTCCGTTGGCACGTTTGGGCACCTCGCCCTCCACCGGTCGATAGCTTTCGAAGCGATGGTGGATGATTGCCGTGCCACGCGTCGCGTTCAGCAATTTCGTACGCAGCCCAATCAGACCTCGCGATGGTACAAGGAACTTTAGGAGGCTGTAGTCGCTTCGCTGTGCCATCTCCTCGAGCTGACCTCGTCGCAGTCCGACCAGTTCCATGACCGGACCCATGGTATCGGTCGGGACTTCAATGCGAAGTGTTTCAAACGGCTCGTGACGTTTCCCATCGATCGTTTTGAAGATCACACGAGGCTTGCCGACGCTGAGCTCGTAGCCTTCTCGACGCATCGTCTCGATCAGAATGGCCAAGTGTAAAACGCCTCGCCCCTTCACGGCGTAAGCCTCGGCGCCCTCGACCATCTCGACTCGCAATGCAACGTTGCGTTCAAGCTCTTTCTCAAGACGCGCCTTCAACTGACGCGTGGTCACGTACTTGCCCTCGCGACCTACCATCGGTGAAGAGTTGACGCTGAAGACCATTTCCAAGGTCGGTTCGTCGACGGTCAGACGCGGAAGTACGTTGTTTGCTTCGACGGCACCAATCGTGTCGCCGATTTCGACGTCGGCGATCCCCTCGATCGCGACGATGTCGCCAGCCGTGGCCGAGTCCGCGGCCGCGCGACCGAGGTTATCAAAGACGAACAAGCCACCCACTTTTTGTTTCTTGACTCCATCACGTTGATGAAGGTCGATCGTTTCGCCGAGATTGACCGTTCCTGACTGGATGCGACCGACGGCGATTCTGCCAACATATTCGCTCCAGTCGAGCGTGGTGACCATCATTTGTAGTGGCGCGTCGACATCGACATCGGGGCCAGGCAATGCGTCGACAAGGAGGTCGAGAAGAGGACGCATGTCCTCGGTTGGGCTATTGGGATCGGTGGTGGCGTAGCCGTCTTTTGCGCTGGTGTAGACGTAGGCAGCGGAGTCGAGTTGCTCGTCGCCTCCGAGTTCGGCTAGCAACTCGAGTCCTTCGTCCAATGCCTCGGTAGGGCGCCCGTCGGGACGGTCAACTTTGTTGACGACGACAATGGGGCGAACGCCTGCTTGTAACGCTTTCTCGAGCACGAACCGCGTTTGGGGCATCGGCCCCTCGGCCGCATCGACCAGAAGCAGGCATCCATCGGCCATCTGCACGACGCGCTCCACCTCGCCACCGAAATCGGCGTGACCCGGTGTGTCGATCAAGTTGATCTTCACGCCGCGGTACGGGAT
>JBPCVD010000114.1:0-7563 GCA_051010815.1 Rubripirellula sp. | reverse complement strand
TGGAGGAGTTCGATGCCGACCCCCTGTATCGACGAATGTGCAAGAACCAGGAATGTTTTCGGGCCAGACTGACACCGAAAGCATGGCGTTGCCAAATCGAAAAACCACCCACTCGCTTTCCCTTCTCTACTCCCGGCGAGGAGTCTGCTTATCGTCGTTGGGAGAAAACCTATCTGGCCGGAATTGCCGACTATGGAACTTGCTCCTATCTAGAAACCGTCGGGAGCCGCGACGTTGACTCTGCTTTGGAAGGACTTGTCGCGTTGCACGACGACCTGACGAAGGCAACCTCCACAGACCGCCTTGCATAAGGCGTTGGATCCACAATTTTACCCGCCAGGGAAACCGGTCATGCCAATCATCCCTTCACTGCAGTGTCGCTTTTTCGTTTCCACATGTTTCGCTTTGTCGCTCTCTGCGAAACCGTTGCCCGCAGCCGATCCGAATGACCTTGGGGTGGTCGATGAGCGGCCGGTCGCCATGCCCTGTGTCAAAGCAGGTGATCGATTAATGATTCCCTATTTGGAAACCATTCCAGGCACCGATGTGAGTTTCGAAATGGTACCCGTTCCGGGTGGCGTTTTTTGGATGGGCAGCACAGCAGAGGAAATGGGACGACGCGCTGACGAAGGCCCTAGGGTTCGCGTTAAAGTTGAACCGATGTGGGTTGGTGCGACAGAGGTGAGTCAACGCGAATTCCGCGAATTCGAATTGCTGTACGAAGTCTTCGTTGAGATTGAACGAAAGAACATCGATACGAAGCGGAAGGGCGTGGATCTTGTCACCGCGCCAACGCCGCTGTACGACCCCGAGCACGTGTACGAATATGGTAACGGGCCAAGTTACCCTGCAGTTGCGATGACTCAGTACGCCGCACAGCAATACAGCAAGTGGCTGAGTGCGATGACAAAGCGGCAATACCGTCTGCCTGCGGAGGCGGAGTGGGAATACGCGTGCCGGGGTGGCACTTCCACTCGTTATTCGTGGGGAGACGAAACCATCCCCGTTCGCGACCACGCTTGGTTCGACGGCAACTCAACAACGGGATTCGAACGCGTGCGTCAGAAGCTGCCCAATGGATTTGGTCTTTATGACATGCATGGCAATGTGGGTGAGTGGACCGTCAACGCCTACACGCCGGACGGATATGCATGGCTGCACAAGGGGAACCTTGATGTTGGGAACGAAGAGCCTACGAAGGCGGACGAGAAAGCGATTGCTGCGCTCTCGACCATTCGATGGCCAAAAGAATCGAACCATTGTGTGATTCGTGGCGGGCAGTGGGACAACTACGTGCATGGGCTGCGGTCAGCAGCGAGGTTGCAGTCCGACGACGAAGCGTGGAAGAACGAAGATGCTTCCTTCATCACAAGTCCCTGGTGGTTCACTTCCGATCCCGCCCGAAGCATCGGCTTCCGACTGGTCCGTGCTTTCCAACCGCTCGATGAAGAAACGATGCAGCGATTCTGGGATCACACGGCAAAGGATGTGCACGAAAACGTCGCGGCGACACTCGAAATGGGACGAGGCCGGATCGGAGTTTTAAGCCCTAACTTGCTCCCATTTTTTCGAGATTATCGCGAGAAGCAGAAGGCGTTTCAAAAAGAGCTCAAGGCGAGAAGGCAATTGCGTCAAATCAGACCAAGCCGTCCCAGCGTGGAATGAAATCTCTACCTGTTGAAGCGAAGCTGCATAACAAATTTCTCCCAGTCTTTTTTGAACTGATCCATATCCACGACTCCAAGCGTCGTCCGAAGCGTTGCATAACCTGTCGGGTCAGACGCGTGATTGGCAACGAAGCCGTGATAGTATTCCTTGAGGAGACCTTTTTCCTGTAAGTAGTAGCAGAGGTATCGGGCCTGTGCGTAATTGGTACCGGGATCCTCGCGATAGAACTGTTGCGTCGTTGTCGAGCAAAGTGTCGCGAACGACGGGACTTCGTCTCGCGAAATCGCCTGCTGCAAACCCGCGAGTCGCCAGTTGGTTAATCCGATGATTCGGCCGCCACGCGAACTACTTTGTTCATAGAGCGACCCAAGTCCTTCATTGAACCACGCAGGGCAGTTAGGGAAGTTCGACTCCACGAACGGGTGCACAATTTCATGCACCAATGTCCCTCCACCGGTTGAGATGTTCATGACGAGGGCGCTGTCGACGGAAGAGTAGTAACCATAGGGTGTGGTCGGCGTCCGACCGAACAGTCTCGTTGCGCAGGAATCATAGCTGGCGCGATCTTTGAAGAGCCAAACATTCAGTATCTTGCTGGGATCCTTGGAGAAGTATTCGGCCTTCAGACGTTTGGTCGCCCAGCGAACCGTCTGCTCGGCTCTTCGTTCCACTTCGACACGCGACTCATTGCCGATCACGACAAACGGAGGTTCGATCAAGACAGTGAAATTGGGACCCGGCAATTGGCTCCTTAGTTTCATGATGTGTTGCGAATAGTCGGCGGCCGTGATCGATGGTGGGGTCGAAACCATTTGACGTGTGCTGCGTCCCAATGGAAATCGGATCAACTGCCACTCCTCCGCCTGATACTTCAGCGGCCACAAACGCAGCAAGTCGGCTTTCGCCATTCTGCGATACGCTGCCTTTGGTTCTGCTGGCTCATGATAGATGACCTCGTCAGTCCTCGAGTCATAACCCAGCAAGAGACGAAAGTGCTCGCTCGCGCCCTCGGTATCGCCTGTTCGCATGCAGACGATCGAAGCGATGCCGCGATCGAGATCGGCCAACACAAGTTCCCACAAAGCCTGGATGCGCGTATTTGAATTGACAGCGGGAACTCGATGCCATACCGGCCCCGGATCGAATCCAAGATTGCGGAGGGCAATCGCCAGTTCCTTCGTGTAGCAACCTCGCCCTAGAGAAGGATCGAGACCTGATGCGTCGAACACCGTATCCTGATCGACAGGGAAACCGATTTTTTGCAGCCAACTTGCCACACACGCTTCACCGCAAAAGTCGGGTTTCTGAAAGACGTGAGGAACGTCACGAATCAGAACCGTCGAATGTGGCTCTACCGCATTCGTGAGTGAAGGCGTGACAAGAACCAGCAGCAAAGCGCAATGCGTAAGTCGAAGATGAGACACCATGAGGCGCTCCGGCAATCAGGGGCGGACGTCGAACGGAACCACTCATTTATAGAGCAATCAACACTTAGCACCAACATTTGTCATTCGAGCGGAGCGACGCACCGCTCATCATCGCTGCGTGGGCTATTCACATATTGAGAAACCGGCGTCATACGAAGCAAGCTCTCGTCGGCCGGATGAAGCAACTCCTTCAATGCGGGGACATCACGGTATCCCGGATCTAACCAGCGATCGTGATCTTGCTCTTCAAGGAACACCGGCATTCGGTCATGCACCTCTCCGGTCAGCTGATTCGCCGACGTTGTGATGATGGTGCATGTCCGAATGGGCTGTGCGGCGTCAACCTTGCGATTCTCTTCCCATAAACCTGCCACTAAATGGACACGACCGTTCGCAGGTTCAATTAGGTACGGTTGCTTTCCATCGGGACGTTTTTGCCATTCGTAATAGCCGTCGATCGGGATCAAACATCTTCGAGATGCGAATGAGTTCTTAAAGCTAGGTTTCGAATCGAGAGTTTCGCTCCGAGCATTGATCATGCGATTGCCAATTTTCAGGTCGGCTGACCAAGGAGGCACGAGCCCCCAGCGATACTTGGCGACCTGACGGCCCCCTCCGGTTCCTTCCCGAAGAATGCAAACGATCGGTTGCGTCGGCGCGATGTTGTATCTCGGCGGATCGTCCCAGCCTGGGTCTTCGGCATGCATCGACGGCAAAAAGAGCTGCGACCAATCAGCCGCAGGGGAACGCAGTGTGAATCGTCCACACAAAACGAGAATCCTGGCCAGAGGGAGGTGTGTTGCAACTCGCTGCAACTTGCGGCAAATCGCCTATGCAGGATCGTACATTCCGGACCCCGCGATGGGGACAACGATCCTCGAAGATCGCATTCGTCTCACGCAAGCCCCAAGGTCTGAAGTCGTTCGTGACGGCGAAAAAGGCGTCGAAAATGAAGGATAGCGGAGCGGCACCGCCTCCAGTGCCGCCCCGCAGAAGGGAAAAGCAACCTCCGTGGGGAACAGATGTCGTTTTTCCCGCCGAACTGGAATGCAAACCGGGTGCCAATGTCTTCTGGCGACCGCGAAAGTGCTGGCAGGCATTCCCAATCTTGATTAGCGTTCGAATCTTGAGTCGACCGTGTGCCAATCTCGAGAGACGAGCGAGATGATCCCGCCGGCACCATTTCCATGAATTGGGTGGCGACCTACGACGACTGACCACGAGCGGTTAAGCTTGCGGCGGCTTGAAACCACCTGTGAACCAACGTGTGAGCTTTGAACTTCCCCCTTCTGCTACGACTGCTCGGTACGATCTGCCTGCTGATTGGCGGTTCGATGAGTTTCAGCCTGCCGTTTGCGATTCCGGTCCTGGCAAATCGGACGCACCTCGAATCGGCGGCAACGTTTGAGACGCGTGGGGCCGTCGCGCTATTGCAGAGCATGGCCATCTGCATGGTCGTGGGTGGATTCCTGAGATGGGTTGGACGCCGGCATCGCGGTGGACCTCTCTATCAGAAGGAAGCGATGGCGATCGTTGGCCTGAGCTGGGTTTTGGCCACGGTGCTCGGTGCGCTCCCCTACTACCTCAGTGACACTTGCTTGCGCGAGAACCAACCGGTCACATTCGTGGAGGCGATGTTTGAGTCTCAGTCCGGGTTTAGCACGACGGGTGCAACCGTCTTGACCGATCTAGAGTCTCCGGAATTGGTACCGCATTGCATCCTGTTTTGGCGTTCATGGACCCACTTCCTGGGAGGTCTGGGGATCGTGGTCTTGTTCGTCGCCATCCTTGGCCAGGGTTCCGCGGGCAAAGCCATGATGCGCGCGGAAATGCCGGGGCCGACAAAGGAAGGTAGCATGCCGAGGATGCAGCATACTGCGCTCGTGTTTGCTGCGATCTATGTCAGCCTCAATGTGCTGCTGACACTCATCTACAAACTGGAGGGTATGACCGTTTTCGACGCGTTGTGTCATGCCTTTGGAACGATGGCTACCGGTGGTTTCAGCACCTACAACGCGAGTCTGGGTCATTTTGACAGCGCGCTGATTGAAAACACGACCGTCGTCTTCATGATTCTTGCAGGGACCAACTTTACACTCCTGTATCTGACACTCCTGGGCGGTCCGCGCAGATTGTTCCGCGACGTCGAATTCCGCACGTACGTTGGCATCATTGTCGTGGTCACGCTGGGGGTCATTTTCTTTGGCATGCGAAACAGGGACGACGGATTTGATTCCCTGGCCGAGGCGACACGATATGGCCTGTTTCAAGTCGTTTCGATTCTGACCACGACGGGTTATGGAACCGCTGACTTCGATGGTTGGAATAATTTTGGTCGAGGCATCCTGCTGCTACTGATGTTCGTCGGCGGTTGTGCCGGAAGCACCGGCGGTGGCATCAAGGTGATTCGACATATCCTGTTCTACAAAATCCTTCGTCTCGAAATCGAAAAGGCACATCGCCCGCGTGTCGTGCGGTTCATTCGAATCAGTGGGTCCGCGATCGACGACCCCAATCTGCCGCACAGCATCGTCGTCTACTTTTCGATGATCTTGGCGATTTTCGTCTTTTCATGGTTGTTATTGATCACGTTTGAACCGAATCAAACGTGGGGCGTGAACGACTCTGATCGCATGCCAAGGCTTGTGACAACAGAGTCGGGTGAAAGGTATCGGCGAAATATGCTCGATGAAGAGTTGCTCGACTCGGCCAGCGCTGTCGCAGCCACCTTGAACAACATTGGTCCGGGACTGGGTGTCGTTGGTCCGACACAGAATTATGCGGGGTTTAGCCAGGGGGCTAAATTGCTGTTCGTCTGGTTGATGATGCTCGGTCGAGTCGAAGTTTTCAGTGTCCTGGTGCTGTTTTTTCCAATGTTCTGGCGCCGCGTCTAGCTCGTTTTTTGGCCTGTTACGTTCAGCTGGACTCTTTGCGGAGGATAGAATGCAAACAGTCGGTTCGCTCCGTCGTGCACGATCCCTCGGGCGTTCCACTCGTACTTTAGTTCCACCGCTACCAAATATTTTCCCAATTGATTGGTCGCCGCAAGCGGATTCCCTATGCGTGACTTGGCAACCTTATTGATCGCAACGCTGTTCTTGTCGTTGCCTTTGACTGTCGCTGTTCATGCTGCTGACGGAGACGTCGCAACAAAATCAGCGGTCATGATTCCGTTGCACGAGGACATCAACCCTCTCAGTGGCGCCCTCCTCGAACGCAAATTTCAGGAGGCGGTCGATTCTGGGGCCGACGTCATCATCTTGGACATTCATAGTCCGGGCGGGTTCACCTATGTGACCTTCGAATTGATGGACATGGTGATGGACGCAAAGAACGTTGAGACGGTGGCATTCATCGAAAAGGATGCGATCAGCGGAGCGGCATTACTATCGTTGGCGTGCGACCGAATCATCATGCTGCCAGACGCGAGAATCGGTGACGCTGGCGAGATCGTGATGGGGGCTGATGGCAAATTTCAATACACCGAAGCGAAGAGCCGAAGCGTTCTGGCGCAAAAAGTTCGCGATACAGCGAAAGCAACAGGACGCCCGATCGCACTTGCCGAAAAGATGGTTGACAAGGACATGATCGTCTTTGCGGCAAAGCATCGAACGAATGGCGAGCAACGTTACTTCTCCGACAAGGAGTGGGAATCACTCAAGGACTCCGACGATTGGGAGAAGGGGAAACCGGTCCGAGAAGCTGGCAAAGAAATGTTCTTCATCGCCAACGGTGCTCGAGCGGTGGAGTTAGGCATCGCAACCGAAACCATCGCAAGCCGTGATCAACTCGCCGCCGCCCTGAACGTGCGAGAACCGATTCCTGTGATGGAACGCACTTGGATCGACACTTTTGTTTATCTGCTGAACACGGGCTTCGTCACGTTCCTGCTTATCACGATCGGACTGATCGCGTTGGCGATCGAACTCGGGGCACCCGGCGTCAGCGTCGGTGGGCTGACGTCACTGCTCTGTTTCAGCTTGTTCTTTTGGAGCCGTTTCCTGGGGGGCACTTCGGGCTGGCTAGAAGTCACCTTATTCATCGTCGGATTGGTATTCATTGCGACAGAACTCTTCGTGATCCCGGGATTCGGGTTCGCTGGGGTCGGAGGAATCGTGTTGGTATTGGGTTCGCTTGTAATGGCCTCGCGTCGAGTGCTAGTCCCCGAAAACAGCGAACAACTCACCGGCCTGGGTTACGATGTTCTGACCGTGATGGGAGCGTTCATCGGGTTCATCATCGCGGTGATGTTCCTGTCGAACTACATCGGTGAGATTCCCGGCCTGAGCCGTTTGACGCTCAAGCCAGTTGCAGCAGAATCAGCAACAGCGGGACACTCCATTGCCGCCTCGGATGAGACACGCATGCTGCCCGGCTGGCAGCGAGTGGAAGTGGGTGACACGGGCCAGTCGATCTCGCCATTACGTCCCAGTGGAAAAATCCAGGTGGACGATTTCATGGTGGACGT
>JBPCVD010000113.1:0-4351 GCA_051010815.1 Rubripirellula sp. | reverse complement strand
CGCAAATGTCTCCACTTCAACCCGGCGGTCCATCCGATGCGATCATTTCTCGGACTCTTCCTCGGCCTGCTCGCCGGATTTGTCGTCGTGGCGCTGGTGGAAGGCATTTCTTCACTCATCTACTCGCGTCCGGCCGATCTCGATTTCGGCGACCGTGAAGCCGTTCGCGTGTTCGTTTCAACGCTCCCGGCCGGTGCCTTTCTGATCTTGCTGGCGGCCCACGTCCTAGGAGCCTTCACCGCTGCACTAACGAGTGTGATCATCGTCGGACGGCGCTGGATCGTTGGACCACTCTTGCTCGGTTTCCTGCTTCTGATCGCAGGAATCGTGAATCTGATCCTGATCCCGCATCCAGCTTGGTTCGCGTTGGGCGACATCATGGTCTATCTGCCATCTGCCATCGCAGGAGGCATCATTGGCGGAAAGCTGGTCTCATGGAGACGGAGCGTTCCGGATTCAACCCCATCCGACATTCCCACGACTGCCTGAACTTCGCCAGCCCGATCCACCGTCGTCATCGCAACGCGATCGGCAACGAAACAGGAAACGAAGAAACCAGCGACGCCGAAACTAGCGACGCCGAAACTAGCGACGGCGAAACCAGCGACGGCGAAACCAGCGACGGCGCCCAAGGCAAGTTTCGTCGATCGACTGCTCAACCAACCTCGGCAACGGCAGCGACCATGTGGTCCATACTTTCGCCGACCAAGGCTTCGACGCCCGGCGAATAGTCGAAGACTTCAACGCTGACCCAATCCTGGTACCCCACGTCCTTCAAGGCTTGGAATATCGGAACGAAATCCACGTCCCCCATTCCTGGGCCTTTGCGATTCGGATCGTTTGCGTGGAAGTGAATCATCGCATCGGCGTTGTCACGAATGATCTGGGGCGTTGGCGTCGCCTCATCGCTCATCGCTTTTACATCGAGATGCAACTTGACTTGCGCACTGTCGATCATCGACTGTAGCACGCGACCGTCGGCGGCCGTATTCAAGAAGTTCCCCTCTTCATGACCGAGAGGTTCGAGAGCAATCTGAACCCCCTGCTCCTCTAGCGTGGGAACGACCGCTCGAATCACATCCGCTGCATTGGACATCGCAGATTCCATCGACTGACCGTCCGGCACGTTGCGTTGCTGCGGCGAACCAAGCACAAGAATCTTGCCGCCAAGGTCGCGACACGTGCGAGCCAATTCACACAGATACTGTGATGTCTTTTCGCGAACAGATTCGTCCATCGTGGTCAGGTGCAGCCCCGAGGTCTTCGCCAACAGCCAATGCAAACCGGTGATTTCAAACCCAGCCGCCTCCACCTGCCGCCGATAGTCCGCTCGCTGCTCTGCGGTAAACGAGTAGAGATCATCCGTCAGCATGAACGGCGCAACCTCCCATCCCGTGTATCCCACTTCGCGAGCGAGTGCCAGCGACCGATCCAGCGGCCAATCACCAAAAGTTTCGTTGCATATCGCGTACTTCATGAATCAATCAAGCAAGCTCTTGAGGATCGGAAACTTCTCGAGGACTTCGTTCAATGTGTCGTCGCCGAGTTTGTCTTTAAGAAAATCGATTACCGTGCCGACGAACCCTGGCAGCTGATCAGCCTCCAGCCCAGCCGACTTTAACATCCCCGCCAACTCGATCCCTTGACCGGCGCCGCCGCCAAGTGCTCCCGATGCCATGCTTGCCAATTGGCCCAACATGCCACCGCCGCCGGCATCGTCTGTCTTGGCAAGCCCTTGTTCGGCCGCCTCGCTGGCACCGGGAATGGCCGACGAAACTTTCGAAAACAAGTCGTCACCGACCTGTCCCTTCAGCATGCCCATCGCTTTACTGGTTGCATCGCTGGCAACCGACGGATCAATCCCCAGCTTGGCTGTCAATTGTTGAATCAACTCATCCATTTGGTTTTACCTTGTTTGAAGAGTTTCGGCTTCCGACGAGGCGATCATCTTCGGCTGATCGAGGCTCCGGAACAACCCCTTGGTGCTGTGAAGCTTGATCGAAGAATAAGGAATCTTCGATTCGCCAAACGTGTCGACGAACAGAATCTCGCTCACGTCGCCGGAGTGATCGTGACGAGCTCCGTCGACTTGAATTCGGGAATCTTCGTCAGGGTCCCGACCCGCAAATCGCGAAACCAGATAGGGTTCTTGAACTTCTTTTGCGGTGATGAGAATAGCAGTCCCACTGGGACGCTCGAGGCGACCTCCTGCTTCATCTTCGCATGTCCGGTCAACCCTTTCTCGCCCGCCTGAACGATCCACCGAAAGGTCTGAGCGTCCTCGGGGTCACGCAGCACCGCGAAACGAACCTTCGCTCCGTTGGCGGGTGCAATTGCGCCCAAGGTCTGTTCATTGACGAGGACCTGAAGATTGCCCCGCTTGGAAACCAAGCGTATTCGAATTGGACCAACGATCAATCCAACCCTCATTTCATTGGGCAAACGCTTGCGCAAATTCGTTTCGACCGAAATCAACTCCCCGAGTCCTGCCGAGACCTCCTTCGCCATCAGACTGCCAGACCGTGGTGGCTTGGCGATCGGTTGAATCCATATACGGCTCTCCTCAACCTTGAGGCCTTCCGCCAACTTGCGAACTTCGAATGCCTCTTCAAGCGATTCATTGACCACCACGACCGCTGGAACACCCTGCAACCAGTCCGGAGATAAGCTCACCGGAGACGATTTTGGATTGTTGCTCTTCCCTTGCTTCGACTTCGGCTCAGCCTTCTCCTGCGACTTCGGCTTCTCTTGCGATTCGGGCTTTTTGCCCTCACCTTCGACCTGCTTCGCGTCAGGTGCCGTATCGTTTTCAGCTCCCGAAGCCTTCATCTGCGCTTCCAACGCAAGGGCCAGTGAGCTTTTACCGGCACCTGATGATTTCAGTCCGGAGGACCTGGCCTTGCCGCGATCGTTTCGTTGCACAGTTGGCCTGCGTGAAGCACGTTCGGCGACGCTTCGCCGTGCCGGCGCGCTTCGACTCGACCCTGTCGAGGAGTTTTCGGCAGAGTCACTCGACGTTGCCGTTGTTTGCGTCATCGGCGCCGCCGCACGTCGGTTGTCGCGAGAGTTCGTGTAGATCACGAAACCGATCACCGCTGCAAGCAGGGTCATGATCGAAGCCGCATGGACTCGCCAATCATTGCCCCACGACTTCTTTCGTCCTGGACAATCTGAATTCGATCGACGCTCGTCGGTCGAGGTCGCGCTGGCAGCTTTCCTCGCGCGGTCTTTTTTGGGCGAGCTAGGTTTCCCGGTCGAACTCGCGTCAGAAGTCGACTTACGTTTCTCTGTTCGCTTCTTTACTGACGGTTTCGATGTGCGCTGCTTGTTGCGAGAACCACGCGTCGCAGCATCGTCGCCGGTATCGATTCGAATCATTGGGGAAGCAAAGGATTCCGAATCGTTGGGAGAATCCGATTCGACCTGTGAGTCCAAGTCTCGGTCACCCGAGTTGTCCGAACGAAGCCGATCGTCGTAAGCCTGTTTCGTCTCCGCAGACAACAGCGTGCGTCGTGCTTTGGCGACTTCGCTCAACAACCGGTGCACCGATTCACGTTCAGGACCTGACGACATCGGATGCAAATAGGCAGTCCGTTTCTTTGCCGCTTCATCGATCACGTCCGAGTCGGGCTCGAATTCGGGAACACCGAGCAATCGGTAAAAGCTCGGCGGCTGATCCTCGGGTGGGATCTCTAACCACTCGAGATAGGGGTCAAAAGCATCGGATCGATCGGACATGTTGACCAAGCAGGTAGTTCTTGCTCCCTGGAATCCAACCCACCGAGAGATCACCACTCGATAGGTCGCGGGGAAACAAATGTCTGTCTGTCGTTTAGCGCGTCGATGACTGCCAGACGCGTCGCGGCGACCGCATTCTAACGACATTTGCGAGGGAGAGAACGCTCGGAAACACGTCGGGCCGCTGGCAAGACCACGAAAGTAACGGCGTGATGCGTCGCTTTCTGGCAAGGAGACGTCGTCGCCTGAGGGCCAACGACGCACCCCCACAGAATTCCGGACCTGCCAATCGGCCACGAAAGACGGTTTCTAGGTCTCGAAGCGGAACGAATTCAGGCGGATTTCCGTGTCAGGTTTCGCGTAGGCTTCGCGGAGCGAGACTGGAACGAACTCGATCTGAATCTAGAGTGACGAGCAGACCGCGATCGGCATCCACAACGCTGACGATTGGGGCAACCGCTGTGGACTCCAGACGATGTGGACGGTGGGCAGGGTCGCGCGCGGGCAAACGTTGCGACCAGCGTCCCGGAGGGCCGCCTGTTACATCACATCGCTTTGCTAACCAACGCGCCAAGCTGCGAGAACTTCGCGTGCCAGGGATTCTGCTTGTCCA
>JBPCVD010000112.1:0-7365 GCA_051010815.1 Rubripirellula sp. | reverse complement strand
GAGCTTCCCGTGGATCACGACCTGCATGTTCTGCTTGTCGAGTAAATCAAGTCGAGGAAGCGAGTGTGACGAAAGGTCAGGGCTCTTGCCGACTTCCATGACGAGTTTCGAGTCCGACGGATTTTCACGTCCTGCTGCAATCGCAGCCGTGGAAGAGGCAGCCCGAAGGGGCACGCCGCTGGTCGCTTGAGTGCCTGCAGGCTCGATTGCACTTGAATCGTTGGGGGAAGGTTGCTCGGAGGGGGTTTGCGATTTATCCTGCAATCCGTTCCCGCCGTTTTCCAGTTTGTGACACTGAATCAAGCAGAGTAGCCGGTGGGGTTTTCCGTCTTGTTCAATGGACAAGCCACCCATAGCCAGCGTGGCTCCGAGTGGCACGCTCACCTGCGTCTGTACGTTCATCGAGGCGAGGAGCGGAGTCGGTTGCCGCGTATCGTTGAAATTCGACGTTGGATGGGGATCGCGTCCTGGAGAGCGTACGGTCTGGACGTCGACTTCCAGATTCAGATTGACGAATCGATCGTCCGTCAAGACTGGCGTCAACTTCATCGTCGTACCCTCCGTGATTTCACGTGTCACCGGCTCGAAGCGTTGCTTGCCCTCACGATCCTTTCTGCCGAGGTATCCCACGATCATCGTTCGCCGCCGGCCCACTTCTACCGAAGCGGTACGGCCATTCTGTGTCATCACCTGTGGACGCGATAGGATTTCGATTCCCTTCATGCCTTGAAGCTGCTGCGTGATCTCTGACTTCTCGAGAATCGCAATCATCAATGGTGTGACCTCTCGCGTGACGGTCGTGGCACTGGCTTGGAGAACCTGTATCGGCCGTGCATTGGTGGTATTGGATGCGTTGTGCTCGGGATTGAGATTACCGCCCAGATTACCGCCCAATGTCGGCGTCGTTGTGCGAGGTTGCGGTGTCGCGTGCTGGACGCGATCTCCATCGGGACGCATTGGTAGCGGAGGAGCTGGAAGTGCTTCGGTCGGTTTCTTCGGAGTCGTGTCGTCCGTGTCGTCGAGGCGGTCTTGAGACCGTTTCGGAGCATCGCCACTGACCACCTGCCAAGAAATGTCGACATCGTTCCATTTCGATTCCGGGACCAGTGCGAGCGTCGTCTCTACTCGCACCACGTCGAAACCAAAGCGATCGTACTGCTGCAATAACTTGGCGATCGAATCATGCGCGGTCGGCGAATCGAACACGATAAGCTGGTCACCGTTGAATGCTCTTCGCGGTGCGTCGTTGCCAAGTTGGAGTTCCTCGCCGTTGTTTCGCAGTATCCGCGCATCGCGTCCGAGGCTGTCGGGTTTCGTCGCGGGCAGCGTCTCAAGCAGTTTCTTCTCGGCTGCCTCACGACTCAAGCCGGATCGGGTCAGACGCGTGAGGATCGATTCGACTCGGTAGACCCGAATGCTCCAGCGATTCTGGCTGTCGACAGGAGGCGTCACGGCGGGAGAAGGGTTCAGCGGCGCGGGAGGGTTCGCGAGAGGAGCGGCGACCGCTGCGGTCGGATTGGGTTGTGCCTGTGTAGGTGTCGGCCCGGATGATTGAGCCGCCCCGGCGGTGTCTTGAGGTGGAACGGTTTTGTTTGGAGCGGATTGTTCCTGTGCCGTTACCCAGCTGGCACCGGGTAGCACGGCGACCGCGGCTCCAAGGGTAAGGATCCAGATCCAGGCCGGAGTACGACGATCACATCCCTGTCGAACGTTCATGATTCTCTCCATCCGTTTCTTCGTGACTTCGACCGGACGCACGCCCGGTAACGCGGGAGCCACTTTCAATCGATGCTTTTGTTCGAGTACGCTCAGCAACCCTCTTGCGTACGACGCAGGATCGCAGCCCAATCCCACGATCGTTTCCTGGTCGCAGCTCTTTTCTGCTTCTTGCGTTAGTTTTCCCGCAGCCTTCCAAACCAAGGGATGAAACCACCACACGCAGGTCGAAATTGTTTGGATCATCGCCCAGACCAGATCGCCGCGTCTTACGTGGATCAATTCGTGAGCGATCAAGGGACGCAGTTGTTCGGCGTTCTGTTCTTTAGCGATACACCATGGCAAAAGGATGGTGGGCCGAAACAAGCCGACCACGGCCGGTCCAATGTCTCCGTCCACCACTTGGACGCGAATGGTGCGACCGATGCCCAAACGAGTCGCAAGTTCGGTGGCGATCGCATGAATGTTTGGGCTGGGAACATGGGGCATCCGTCTTAGTCGGTACCAGAAGATTCCGAGTCGCGCTCCGAACGTCAATAGGCAGGCAATTATGCCCGCCACCCAGACCACAAGCAGCAAACGCACCCATTCGGTTGTCGGCGTTTCCGTTGAAGTAGAGAGGGGAATCAGCGTTCCTGTGTTGTCGCGTTCCGGTGGGGCGAGCGGTTCGACACGCATGGATGCCGACAACGCTGGCAATGAGTCCCGCTCGTCGTCGCCATTTGAATCGACGTTGTTAGTCAAACGCAGAATCGAAGCCTGTGGGGCAGGCTCACGCATCATCTGGATCGGAAGTCGGATTCTGCTAAATATGCCCGCGGGGCTGCTCCAAACGGGAGGCATGATGCATTTCAACAGCACCAATGCCCACAATGCGTGTGCGAGATGAGGCCGGTTGCGTGCGAATGTATGAACACTGACCCAAACGATCATCGCCAACAACGCGACTTGAATTGCCTGGGAGCAAAGTAACGTCCATGATTCGTGACTCATGATGCTCCGTCCTCCTGTTCCAGGCGGTCGATCAATGCCTTGAGTTCGGAAAGTTCGTCCCGGTTGATCCCACCTTCCTCAATCAGGTGTTTGACAAGCGGCATCGATTGCCCACCGAATAAACGGTCGACAAAGTCATCGACCGTTTGTCGGATGACGGTGCGAGCCTTTGCGCGAGCCGCGTAAACTCGCATTCGCCCATCCAGCTTCGACGTCGCGTAACCCTTGGTCTCCAAGCGACGAAGATAAGTTTGGACGGTCGCGAAATCCATGGATCGATCGACGACCAGGGTTTCGTGGACCTGCCGCACACCTGCCGGGCCAATGTCCCACAGCACGCGGGCGACTTCCAATTCCCCTTTGGAAAGGGGAGGTCGATTGCTCATTTCGTTCCTCGCGAGCGATTTCCATCACGTACGTTTGTACTGCTGGAATCTTATGCGTACATCTGTACGCATTGCAAGGCCATTCTTGTGATGATCGCGATCCACGCGAAAGATGCCTGCTAAGGCGCGAAGGCTTCGGGCGGAAGGGTCGCCAAGAAGGGTTGGGGATTCCCTTGCGGATCGATGCCCAGCCCGGCAATTTGAAGTCCGTTGGCGGAGAGGGCCGAAGCCGTTTCGAGCCGCCAATCCGCGGTGGGGACCCGATACTGCATCAGCACGCCTTTGAGTGATCGCATCCCGTGAGCAGCGTCCCAGACAAACGCGCTTCGGCGGCGAGAGGTCTCACTGTAGCCCACGATCACCCTTCCATCGCTGGAGATGTTCTCGACGACGCTAATCGGGCGGCCACCGGGGAGTTCCCCGATCATCTCAACTTTTCCATTCTCCCAGCGGAATGCCAATGCCTGGTCAGAATCGTGTAGCTTGCCGATTCGCCAGCGATAGCCGGCAATGACTTTGCCGTTGTCGGACACCGCGGTCACGTACCAGTTGAACGGTCCGTTTCCAAATCCAGGCAATAACTTTGCGACTCCATTCTTCCATTGGACGACTCGCATTCCTTTGGTTTCATAGGAACGGGCCGTCCGCTTTCCATCCCATGCCATTCCAGTGAGTACATCGCCTCGCTTGGAGACGTCACGCACCATGGAGTGACGATATTTGTCGGTGCCAGTGAGTGGGACGTACCGGTTGCCATCGAAATTGAAGGGGCGAGTGCGAACAGAGTTTTCCCGCACATAGCCAACGATTTGGGGGATGGCGGACTCGTCATTTTTAGCAGCGATGTCGGTCGCCGCAATGTATTTATGCTTGTACGAAAACGAATCGATCATCGGTCGTTGATTGTGGAAGCGCCATCGTCCCACGCTTGCTTCATGAATTGTTTTGTAAAATTTCCCCAAGATCCCGTCCTCCGAAATCTTGACTGCGTAAGAGCGTTGAAATCCTATCGGCAAAGGCAGTTCACTCAGGCCATCGTCGCGCGACCAGTGAAACGAACGGTACTCACTGCGTGGCGTGACGAAATCGCCAATCACGGTATTGCCGTCGTTCGAAACATCGCGAACGGTCTGGATCACTGCATCGGGTAGGGGACCAAGGCTAATGAGGGACGCGCCTTTGGCGGCTGCGATCGGCATCGCCTTGGCAGCATCGATTCCATTGGGTGCGGAATCGAAAACGTGAATCTCGTCTCCCGCCAGGCGGGCAACGAGCTGACGATCCTGACCGGCAAATTCCAGTTCCGTGACCGTTCCTTCAGCTTCGATTTTGAGCAGGGGGTGGAGCGACGACGCACGCCAGACACGGACGAGTGAGTCGGCACCGCAGGTTGCAATTAACTTTCCATCTCGCGAGAAATCTACATTAGTGGCATCGCCTCCGTGAGCTTCCGTCGAGCGGAGCATCACGCCAAGGTCCGTGTCCCACAACTTCAGCGAACGATCGCTCGCAACGGTAGCGATTCGGTCGCCGTCCGGGCTGAAGGACACTCCGTTGATGCGGCTGTCATGCTCTTTCAGTTGAAGAGGTGAGGTGGAGGTTTCGAGTTCATACAGCAAGAGTGCATTTCGAGATCCAACCGCGATCACGTTTCCATAGGGGTGGAAGGCAAGGCAGCCGCAATTCTCGGCCGGCAGCAAGCGAGGATGTCGCGGGTGCTGGACATCGAATAAATGAACATGGGTCCGCTCGTCGCTATCCGCGACCGCAACGTAACGCCCGTCGGGAGAAATTGCGATTCGATGGGGACGGTGTTCGAGGTTCCAACTCGCGATGGGCGAATTGGTCATCCAGTCGGTCACGAGGATGTCTCCACTGGAATTCGCTGTGACCATCCAGGGATTTTCGTCTGCCGCAGCGATCAGTTCCCATCGAGAGGGGCTGGAGAGGGAGGCCGACACAAACCTCCTTCTTTCAAGGTCGTACTGAAAGACTTTGTTGTCACAGGCAAGCAGCGTCTGGTCGTAGCCGACCGCGAATCCTCGAGCTGCTGAGAACTCCGTTTGTTGCTTTCGGAAGTTCGGCTCCCATCGGGTCACGCTGCCATCGCGACTTGAGACGATCAAAGCGTCGGTACCCGGAACCGTGGCGAGCGATCGGGTGCGCCCGCACTGTGCGTTCCATTTGATTTCAGCCCGAGCAGAGAGCCTGGGGCGGCCGGCTGTTGAACGCGATGTGTTCCAAACGTGGATCGAACCTCCGCGGTCACCGATGGCGACACGTGAATCGCCAATGAATTGAACACATTCGATCCAGTCAATGTGACGCGTCACTTCGTGGATTCCGGATTCCAGGCTCACCACGATCAAGTTGCCAAAGGAATCACCGGCAGCCAAGTAAGAATCGTCGTCAGAAAAGTCGACCGATTGGAATCGTTTGTCGGCCGGCGACACCCAGACGCCCTCTTGCTTAAGTGTTTCGAGGTCCCAGAGCGTGAAAGTTCCGTCGTTGCTGGCGGAAGCAACTTGAGTTCCGCTTGACGAGACGGCAAGCTTGCCAATTCTAGCTGTGTGCCCCTTTAGCTCGCCGATTCGGCGACCCGTTACCGCGTCCCAGACATAGAGGCTTCCCGCCTCGCCGCCGCTGACGATCCGATTGAGACCACTGACCAATACCATCGCGGTTGCATCTTGGGCGTGGGCCGCAAAGGAGAGCTCCGGTTCTTGCGGATCAATCTTCCCTCCCGACAAAAAGTTCTCTCCCGCCTGCAACTGTTCCTGATTGATGATGCGGGCAAGAACGGGTGTAGGGCTCAACTGCCAAACGTTGATTTGGCCATCGGCGGACGCTGCCGCAATTCTCCTCCCGTCTGAGCCCCAGGAGACAGCATTGACCGCACCGTCGGCGAAAAATCGTCGGCGGACGTTTCCGGTGGACACATCGACGATCCGGACCTGTCCGTTCTCAAGCCCCAGAGCAAGCAACGATCCATTCGGTGAGATGGCGGACGAATTGACCGACACACCTGACTCGATACGCCACACGCGCGGCGCTGTCACCCTCCGCTGCAGATAATGCCATGCGAAGTCCCTTCGATCGGGTTCGTTTGTTGTTGTCATGTGCCGATGTAAGAAGCTGGAAACCAGTGGCACATCACCGTTATGGTACGCTTCCGAAGCAAGGTTCATATCGGAAACGTACAGGAGCTCGCGCGACAAGCTTCGTTCCTGCTCCGCCTTGATTCGCGACTTGTTCGCGGACTTCTGTCCTTGTTCGGCTACTTTCAACGCCGCATGAGTCCGTCCGCTTTCACGCCACAGCATGGTGCCGGCAATCATCGCTGTAATCACCAGCGTTCCAGCCACCGCGCGCACAAGCGATTGGTGTCGACGGGTCCATTTGGCCGCGACTTGGAAGACGTTGGGAGCCTTCGCCTTGATGGGGCGGTGCTCCAAAAAGGCACGCAGGTCGTCCGCGAGTTCACCTGCCGAGGCATAGCGATCGGCTGGTTCTTTTTCGATCGCCTTTTGAACGATATTCTGCAGTTCAACCGGGATCGCTCGATTCACGGCTCGAGGCCGAGGAGGTTCGTCAAACGCGATCTGGCGTATGAGCTCCTTGCGATCGCTACTTTGAAAGGGTGGTCGAAGCGTGAAGAGTTCGTAGAGCGTGACGCCGAGTGCGTAAATATCGCATCGATAATCGATGACCCCTTTGCCCGATGCTTGTTCGGGGCTCATGTATCGCAACGTGCCGACGATGTTTTCCGTCGCCGTCGTCCCGGCATCCGCTTCAATGCGGGCCAGACCAAAGTCGGTCACGAAAACATGTCCTTTCGAGTCCATCATCAAGTTGCCAGGCTTGATGTCTCGATGAAGCACACCAAGATCGTGTGCGTGTTGAATGGCGTCGGCAGCCTGCAGGCCGAGTCTTGCCAGGGATTGAAAGTAATCGTGGCGTTCGTCGCGAGAGTCGAGAGCACTGCCATTGGACGGCTCATTCGGTTGGGTCTCGCTCGCGTTACCAGCGATTGCTGCTGCCGCAGGATCAAACGGCGTTGCGGCAGAGGCGATGGTGTCACTTTGCAGGGGAGTCCCCGTCGCTTGCGTTTTTGCAAGCGCTCGGATCACCGACGACATCGTCTGGCCATGAATCAATCGCATCGCGTAATAGTGCACGCCACGTTCTTCGCCGACCGAATAGACCGAAACGATATTCGGATGATCCAACGCTGCAACAGCGCGGACCTCGTTGTGAAAACGTTGAACTC
>JBPCVD010000111.1:0-6351 GCA_051010815.1 Rubripirellula sp. | reverse complement strand
AGCGCCAGCAACGTGATGCTGGTTGATCCTTCCACCGGAAAGCCAACACGAGTTGGAGTCCGGTTCCTGGATGACGGCAGCAAAGAACGCTTTGCAAAGAAGAGTGGTGCAAGCCTCGGCAAGATCGCCCCGGCTCGATCGGCTCACGCGGCAAAATGATCGCCGGCTTCCCGCAGTCAGATTTTCTGTCCGGGCAGCTGACCATCGGGGCAACAGCCTCAAATAGAACTGGCGAAGCCCAGGAACAAGACTGGCGATTGTTAACAACCCAATCGCCGCAAACGTACATACCAAGACAACGATCCAAGACCCGCGATCCTTTGCGGAAGCGAAATCATGGCTGAATCAAAACCACGTCTCCAAGCCAAGTACGAGGAAACCATCCGTCAAGCGATGGTTGAAAAGCATGGCTACAAGAACCCTCACCAGATTCCTCGGGTCGAGAAGATCACGATGAACATGGGCGTGGGTTCCGCGACCGGCGACAAGAAGGTTCTTGATCTTGCCATCGAGGCGATGACCGACATCGCCGGCCAAAAGCCTGTTTTGACCAACGCACGAAAATCGATCGCCAACTTTAAGCTTCGTGAGGGAGTGCCGATCGGTTGCATGGTCACATTGCGACGTCAACGGATGTACGAATTCCTCGATCGCCTGGTTGCGATCGTGTTGCCTCGTGTTCGTGACTTTCGCGGGATCAGCCGTAAAGCGTTTGACGGCCGCGGCAACTACACACTCGGTTTGACCGAGCAATTGGTGTTCCCGGAATTGAACCCCGACAAGTACACCCGCCCGCAAGGGATGAATATCACAATCGTGACCTCGGCGACAAACAATGACGAGGCACGTGATCTGCTTGAGTTGTTCGGGATGCCATTCAAGCAACCGGCAAACAAGACGGACGCGGCTTAAGTCGCTTGATGATGAAACAAATCCATACCACTTTTAGACTAGATATCCGAAAGTCACCCCGTGGCAAGTAAATCGAAAATCGCTAAGGCCAACCGAAAGCCAAAGTTCAGCACCCGGAAGGAAAATCGCTGCAAGTTTTGCGGTCGACCCCGTTCGGTTTACCGCAAGTTCGGCTTGTGCCGAATCTGTTTCCGCGAGAATGCAAACCTGGGGCTGATCCCAGGTGTTCGCAAGGCAAGTTGGTGAGAATCGAAAGAGAAGGGGAGCTGACAATATTATGATGACTGACCCAATAGCCGACATGCTCACTCGCATCCGCAACGCGGTACGCGTAGAAAAGCCATTTGTCGATATTCCATCCAGCCGGTTCAAGCGTGGAATCGCCGACGTGCTCAAGCGCGAAGGTTTCATCTGGGACTGGAAGGAAGTGGAAGAGGAAAACCCATCCGCAACATTGCGGTTGGAGTTGAAATACGGTCCCAACGGTGAACGCGTGATCCAATCGATCCAACGCGTGAGCAAGCCGGGACGCCGCCTTTACAGTCGCGGCAAAGAGCTCAAGCCGGTACTCGGTGGGCTCGGAATCAGCATTATCAGTTCCAGTCGTGGCGTGATCAGTGATCGCGAAGCCCGTCGGGACAACATTGGTGGCGAGATTCTGTGCGAGGTGGCCTAGGCCATCTGTTGAACGCCGGTCTCGTCAGCCGCAGAAGAAATCCTTGATTGAAGATAAGCAGTAGATATGAGCCGCATTGGAAAACAGCCGGTCGACATCGAAGGTGCGAAGGTATCGATTAGCGGAAGGACCGTCGAAGTTGAGGGGCCGAAAGGCAAACTCAGCTTTGAGCATCGTCCGGAAGTTTCGGTAGCCGTCGACGACGATGGCAAGAAGCTGATCGTGAGTCGCGATGGAGATGAACGTGCTTCACGTGAATTCCACGGGCTGACCCGCGCGTTGATCGCCAACATGATTGAGGGCGTCATCAAGGGCTACGAAAAGCGGCTTGAAATCGTGGGCGTCGGATATCTGGCGGCAATTCAGGGCGATGTGCTCCAATTGCGTGCCGGCTTCGCCAATGAATTGCATCGCAAGATCCCGGCAGACCTGAACGTCACCTGCCCCGATCAAACGCACATTGTGGTCCAGGGATGCGACAAGCAGAAGGTCGGCCAGTTCGCTGCCGAAATTCGTTCGCTCCGTAAGCCCGAGCCTTACAAGGGCAAGGGTGTTCGCTATCAGGGCGAACAGGTCAAAATCAAGCCTGGTAAATCCGCCACCAAGTAGGTCGCCTCCCCCAAGAAGACGAATCGCCTCACGAAAACTCGGTAGGACGGTTCGCAATCGATCGGTAGTCAGATGGATAAGAACAAACAACTTCAAAAGAAACGCCTGCGACGTCGAAACCACGTCCGCAACCGACTTCGTGGATCGGCCGATCACCCTCGGCTCTGCGTTCATCGATCGCTCAAACACTTCAGCTGTCAACTGGTTGACGATTTGTCAGGCAAAACGCTGGCCAGTGCGAGCACGCGTGACAAGGCGATCCGCAGTGACGTTGGCAACGGTGGCAACTGCGATGCAGCTGCACTTGTTGGCAAGGCAATCGCAGAGCGAGCCTCGGAAGCCGGAATCAAAGCAGTCAAATTGGATCGTGGCCACAATCGGTACCATGGCCGAGTGAAGGCATTCGCCGAAGCGGCTCGCGAAGGCGGCCTCGAGCTCTAATTCAAACATACATTCACACCACATAGGGCGTGCCAGTCGCGCCGAACCCGGATACGAGGGTTAATACAATTAGCAACGCACAACGTAGTAACAGTTCATCACGCAACAAGCGCAACAAAGAGCCAGATGGGCTCGGCGATGGCATGCTGGATCGTGTTGTGAAGATCAAGCGATGTGCTGCCGTGGTCAAAGGTGGTCGTCGATTTAGCTTCGCCGCGATGGTCGTTGTCGGTGACGGCAAGGGCAAGGTCGGCTGGGGTTATGGAAAGGCCAACGAGGTTCCACCAAGCGTCCAAAAGGCTCAGAAGCAGGCAAGCCGAAGCTTGATCGAGGTGCCGCTTGTTGAAGGCAGCATTCCTCACCAGGTTTGGGGTCACTACGGTGCCGCACGCGTTTTGCTCGTACCGGCCGGGGCTGGTACCGGTATCATCGCCGGACAGGCGGTTCGTGCCGTGTGCGAAGCAACCGGCATTCATGACATTTTGACGAAGTCATACGGCACCAACAATCCGGTCACGCTCGTCAAGGCGACGATCGATGCCCTTTCAAAATTGCGAACAGTCGAACAGGTCGCAGCCCTGCGTGGCTTGGCCGTCGAAGACTTGGCCACCGCTTAGGCGGCCCAATAGCCCGGGCGCATCGGACCTGATCTGCGTCCCTCCATCAGCATCAAGAAACATTTAGTTCTGAATCGGTTTTCATTATGAACCTCAACGATGTCCATCGCGGTATTCAAAAGAACCGCAAACGAAAGCGCATCGGTCGTGGTCCCGGTAGCGGACATGGCAAGACCTCCGGTCGTGGTCACAACGGGCACAAGAGCCGCAGCGGTTACAGTCGCAAGCCAACCTTCCAGGGTGGTGCGATGCCAATGTTTCGGCGTATCCCGAAGCGTGGATTCAACAATCGCTGGGCAGTCACCGTATTCGCCGTGAACGTTGGTCAGATCAACGAGGCGTTTGATGACGGAACCGAGGTGACACTCGAGTTGCTTGCCGCCAAAGACCTCGCCAAGGGAACCTTCGACGAGGTCAAGATTCTCGGCGACGGCGAGATTACAAAGAAGCTGACCATCTCGGCCCATCGTTTCAGCAAGTCGGCTGAAGAGAAGATCACAGCGGCGGGCGGGAAGATCAACAAAGTGACTCCGAAGCGTACTCCGAAGGAACGCGTCGAAGCCTTGAAGGCTGAGAAATCGAAGTCGTAGGCAGTTAGTCCCGTGACTGCGGGCGAGATGGGGCGGGTGAGCGTTGGACCATCAGTTTGATGGTCGGCAAGAACTTTTCCGATGCGGCTTTTTACGTCGATCTGAATGCGTCGGTTGCCTCCCGAAGGAGAAACCATCTCCTATCGCTCCTATTTCTCCCAACCAGTACACTGCTGCATCCCCTTTGGAAAATCGCGGTAGGAACGGAGTTCGCTGAACTTCTCGCGGTTGACCTTGCTCAAAGCCCCGCGTGATGGGTCGCGAGTTTTAGGCTTCAGAGCTAGAGGAATCAAGTTCTGAGGAATTATCATTTTGAATAACCGGCTTTCCTTTCCGGCACGATTTTAAGACGGACCTGACGCATGTTTGAAAAGCTGCGCATCATTTTCTCCATCCCGGAACTTCGCAAGAAGATCCTGCTGACGATCGGTCTGCTGGCCGTCTATCGCATTGGTTTCCACATTCCATTGCCAATGGTGGCGACCAACTTGGCAGACTCCGGGGGAACCGCATCGGAGTTCTTCGAGAAGGTAGCGGTCTTTTCCGCCAGTGACCTTCGACAGGCGACGATTTTCGGACTGGGGATCATGCCCTACATTTCGGCGTCGATCATTTTCCAGCTACTCGGAAGCGTCTACAAGCCGCTTGAAGAGTTGAAGAAGGAAGGCGAAGCAGGCCGCAAAAAGCTAAACGAATATACCCGCTATCTGACGGTCGCGATTTGCGTCGTGCAGAGCTACATGTACATGAAGTTCATGTTGATGTCGGGCGGAGAAGGAGGTTACGGAAATATCAATCCGAACTTCCTGAACGGAGACCAGACCGGACTCTACTTTGGATGGCAAATTGTTGCCGTTCTTGTGATGACGTGCGGGACGGTATTCCTGATGTGGCTTGGTGAACAGATAGATGAATATGGGATCGGCAACGGTATCAGTTTGTTGATCATGGCCGGCATCCTCGCCCAGATGCCGAAGGCTCTGTTTGAGCTCGTCGGCAACATGAAGACCGAATTGACGGGTCTCAGTCGCGGTCAAATCGGTATCGAGACACTTGTTCTCCTGGTCGTGCTATTCGTGGGTGTGGTCTTTGGCGTTGTCTTCATTACGCTCGGACAGAGAAAGATCCCAACGCAGTCAGCAAAGTTCACACGAGGCCGTCGCGTCTACGGTGGAACTCGACAATACCTGCCACTGCGAATCAATCAGGCTGGCGTGATGCCAATCATTTTCGCCAGCAGCCTTTTGATGATTCCCGGCATGCTGCTCGGTGGCCTGGCGGGCGCCGTGGGCAGCGAGAGCTTTCTGTTCAAGCCATTGAACTTCATTGGGCTAACCCTCAATGATCAGGCTTCGTTCATCTTCAACTTGTTGTACGTCGTTCTGATTTTCTTCTTCTGTTACTTCTGGACGGCGATCACCTTCAATCCGAAGGAAATGTCGGACAACCTTCGTGACAGCGGAACGTTCATTCCCGGGTACCGCCCCGGTAAGCGAACGACTGATTACCTTGAAAAGGTGATGGTCAGGATCACGTATGTGGGTGCCGCTTTCTTGTCGATCGTTGCGATTGTGCCAACGATCGTCTACGGTTCGCTTGGCGTCCCCTACTCGATCGCTGGCTTCTATGGAGGCACCGGCTTGCTGATTGCGGTGAGCGTCGCGTTCGACTTGGTTCAGAAGATCGACAGCCATTTGGTGATGCGAAACTATCGCGGATTGCTCGAAGGTGCCGGAGGCGGTGTCTCACCAGTGGTTTAGACCTCTGTTGAGCCCCATCCGATTGTCTGTTTTGGTTGTCTGATTCGGGCTGGCCGATGCGTATCGTTTTCATCGGACCACCCGGTGCAGGTAAAGGAACCCAATGCAAGCGTCTTGCTTCGCATTTGGAGATTCCTCATCTTTCGACCGGAGAGATGCTCCGCGACACCCCTCGCGGTTCGGAACTAGCCGAGTTGGTATCGAGCTACATTGATGCCGGTCAGCTCGCACCCGATGAACTGGTGATGCCGATCGTCATTGACCGTCTTGCTGACGAAGATTGTGCGCAAGGCTGTCTCTTCGACGGTTTTCCTCGAACGGTCAACCAGGCGGAAATGCTCGACCGGTTTCTCGGCGAGAGAGACGACCAGCTCAATCTGGTTTTGCACTTGGATGTAAACGTCGATGAGCTCGTCGGTCGGCTGCTCAAGAGAGCGGAGGTCGAAAACCGGGTCGACGACACGAAGGAAACGATCGCGGCAAGACTAGCGGTCTTCCGCGAACAAACCGCTCCGGTACTCGACTACTACGCTCGGGAAGGCCGCGTGGAGAAGATTGATGGCATGCGGTCGCCCGATGACGTCTTTTCACAGATTGTCCAAGCCGTCGACGCTCGGCGTTCTTCGTAGCCTCGCCCCATGATCAGGCCCCATCATCAGTGGGGGTACGTGATCTCGATCTCTCGCTTGATTCGTCCCGGAAGAACTTTCCGATCCTCGGACGCCGCTGGGATCGACCATCGGCAG
>JBPCVD010000110.1:0-5227 GCA_051010815.1 Rubripirellula sp. | reverse complement strand
GGAGTGGTCGCACCACGCCACTCCCAGCCTCTCGGCACTGCGGGCAGCAGCTGGAACCGAGCAGTAGCTGAACCGGATGAAGCTGAGCTGGGCCAACCGCTCGAAAGGGCTACGGTTGACGGATCGGAGTCGTTTTCCGGTGGGCCGATCCAAGGGGTCGCTCGCTCCGTAAGGAATGGTGCATTGGCGGTCGGGGCAGATCATCCTCGACAATGAAGCCTGAAAGCACATAATTGAACGCTTATCGCGGAAAACCCTGGCAAAAATTCCGTGTCGCAGTTCGTTCAATGGAAAATTCATGGCTGAATCTCGCGCCTTCCTGTTTCTCGCCTTGATGGCCCTTCTGGTCGGTGCGATTCCGTCCGGTGCCGACGAACCCCAGGCGAATCATCTGGAGTTCTTTGAAAAGGAAGTGCGGCCGCTGTTAGTGAAGCACTGCTATCAGTGTCACAGCGTGAACGCGAAGCGTGTCGAAGGAAAGTTGCTGCTGGATAGTCGTTCGGCGCATCTGCTCGGCGGCGATTCGGGGGAAGCCATTGTCCCGGGCGATGCGGATGCCAGCCTGCTGATTGAAGCCGTGCGGTATGAGTCGTACGAAATGCCACCCAAGGGCAAGTTACCCGAGCAGGACATCGAGACGCTGGTTCGTTGGATCAACATGGGTGCGCCGTGGCCAAAAGAGGCACCGCCTAGTTCCACCGCGCGATCGGATGGGTTTGATCTGGAGAAGCGAAGATCTGATTTCTGGGTCTGGCAACCAATTGCCAACCCCGACCCACCGCCGGTGCAAGAGGAAGCGTGGCCTCGGAATGATGTTGACCGCTACGTTCTCGCGCGACTCGAGGAGGCCGAACTCAAACCGTCGAGTGATGCCGATCGGGCAGCGCTCCTGCGGCGTCTCTACTTTGATCTGATTGGCCTGCCTCCTACTCCCAACGAAGTCGACGCGTTTCTTACCGACACCGAACCGGGAGCCATCGAGCGTGTCGTTGATGGGCTTTTGGACTCACCGCACTTCGGCGAACGTTGGGGACGCCACTGGCTTGATCTTGTCCGGTATGCAGAATCCCGAGGACACGAATTTGATAACGATACGCCAAATGCATTTCAGTACCGCGACTACGTCATTCGGGCATTGAATGACGATGTGCCCTACGACCAGTTCGTTCGAGAACACATTGCGGGAGACCTGTTGAAAGAACCCCGTCTCAATCCGACAGACGGATTCAACGAATCGGTGCTGGGCACGGGTTTCTGGTTTCTAGGGGAATGGGTCCACTCGCCGGTCGATGTCCGCAAGGATGAAGCGGATCGCTTTGACAACATGATCGATGTGATGTCCAAGACGTTCCTCGGCGTCACCGTTGCCTGCGCTCGCTGTCACGATCACAAGTTCGACGCGATTTCAACGGCCGACTATTACTCCCTTTCGGGTTTTCTACAGAGCAGCGACTACCACCAGGTTCGATTCGAATCGATCGAGCAAAACCGTCGCGTTGCCGATCAACTTGCCCGTGTCGATGCGAAGTATCAGGGGCAGATTCTTGATTTGCTGGAAGGCCAGGGCATTCGCCCTCCATCGCAAACAAGTTACGTCCAAGACGATAGCATCGTCGTCGACTACGGAAACATTCCGCAAAACCAGTACCGTCAGGACGGCTTTATCTTTGGACGCGCCCCGCAGCATGAAGGCAGGGCGTACCTCACCAGCGGCCCCGGGCGTAGCGTCGAAATTGCGAAGTTCGGCGCCGCCGTCAGCGACAACATCTGGTCAGGTCTTGAATCGATTACGGAAGGAAGCGTTCACAACAAAGATGCGCTGGCAAAGATCCCAAAGAGCGGTCGCACACTTCGATCGCCGACTTTCGAAGTGAAGCAAGGCAACGTCAGCTGCCTGGTCGAAGGTTCCGGGCACGTCATTGCCTGTGTCGATTCTCACCGTCTCGTCGCGGGACCACTGCACAAGAAAACAATCCGCCCCATCAAAGCCGGAGAGCGGTGGGTGACCTTGGACCTCTCACGATATGTTGATCACCGTCTGCATTTGGAATTCGTGCCTGCCACCAATGCTCGACTGTCTATTCGCATGGTGACACAGGGACTGGACGCCGACGGACTCGCCGAACTCGATCGACGCCTGGCCGATATCGACAAGCCGTATGCAGAATACGCGGAGGCAGCAGAAGCCTTTCTGAGTGTGGACAAGAAGATCGAAGAGCGTCTCTTTGCCGACTTCGAATCCGGAACCTATGACGGTTGGACAGTGACGGGCGAGGCCTTCGGTGAGATTCCCCAAACGCTGGAGACGATCGCCAAATATCAGGGACGAATCAATGGCCGAGGAAAGTACTTCGTCAATTCACACAACGTCCGATCCCATGGCGATGTTCATCGAGGCGACAGCCTGACGGGAACGCTGACCTCCCCAGAATTCGTGATCGATTTCGACACGATCGAGTTTCTTGTCGGCGGCGGCCCGCATCAGGGACGGACCTGCGTCAATCTTGTGGTTGATGAAGAAGTCGTGCTCTCCGCAACCGGCAAGGCCAACAATCAGATGTCAATCAACACTTGGGACGTGCGACCCTTTGCAGGCAGCAAGGCGCATCTTCAGGTCGTTGATAACCACACTTCGGGTTGGGGCAACATTGGTGTCGATCACATCGTGTTCTTGAAGGAAGTGACTGCCTCTGACCGAAAGACACGCCGTCTCAACAAGCGGTCAGAATCCGACAACCGGGCCAATGGAGACGCGCGAAACGGTCGAACATCCAAAGCCCCGACACATCGCCTCATTCTCGCCTGGCAGCAAGAACGATCACGACTCGCCTCACAGATCGTTCGAAAATCACACATCGCTCTGGCAATGATGGATGGGACGGGTGAAGACGATCGAGTGCTGATTCGAGGCAACTCGTCGAAGCCGGGCGATGTCGAACCGAGACACTTCCTGACGGCGGTCTCGGGCAACTCACCGATGCCCATCCAATCAGGAAGTGGACGGTTGCAATTGGCTGAGTTGATCAATGACCCTACGAATCCGCTCACATCCCGTGTGATCGCGAATCGAATCTGGCACCATCTGATGGGACGCGGGATCGTGCCCACCGTCGATGACTTTGGATTTCTTGGTCAGCGACCGACGCACCCAAAATTGCTCGATCACTTGGCGACTCGTTTTCTAAACGATGGCCGCAGCATCAAAGCCATGATCAAGTACATCGTGATGTCGCGGACCTACCAAATGTCGAGCCATGCGGGCCAGCAAGCAATGGAAGCCGACCCAAAGAACCTGCTTTGGCATCATCGTCCACCACGCCGTCTGCAGGGTGAAGCGATTCGCGATTCACTACTCGCATTGTCGGGTCGCATCGACCACACCCCATTCGGTCCACCCGTGCCAATCCACCTGACGGCGTTCATGGACGGTCGAGGGCGTCCGAAAAACAGCGGGCCGTTGGACGGCGATGGACGACGATCGATTTACGTCTCGGTTCGCCGAAACTTCCTGTCACCGTTCATGCTGACGTTTGACACGCCGGTGCCTTTCAGTTCGATGGGGCGTCGCAACGTCTCCAATGTTCCTGCCCAGTCGCTGATCCTACTGAACGATCCACTCGTTGCGGAGTTGTCCGGCCAGTGGGGCAAGCGTGCCGTGGAAAACATTCCCGATACCGATGCCCAAACCGTCGCTCGGCGTGTCGATTGGATGTACCTGTCTGGATTCGGGCGACATCCGACGAAGGAAGAAAGTGAAGCCGCCACCGACTTCCTGAACTCTCAGGCATCACAGCTCGGTGTCTCGACCGAGGATCCTGACCTGTGGGCAAGCTTCGCACACGTCCTTGTGAATACAAAGGAGTTCATTTTTCTCCGATGAGCAATCTCAGCCCCTATCCCTGCCAACGGACGAATTGTCCGCCACAAACACGACGTGAAATGCTGGCCCAATGTGCCAGCGGTTTTGGTGCGGTTGCCTTGGCAGGACTTCAAGCGGATCGCGCCTTCGCCGGCGTCGACGCGACGTCTTCCGGCCCGGGGTTTGCGGGCCACGGACCGCATCACGAAGCTCGCGCGACGAACGTCATCTTCCTCTACATGGATGGTGGCCCGTCGCAAGTCGATACGTTCGATCCGAAGCCGATGTTGGATAAGTTCAACGGCAAGGATCCTGGCAAGCTTTTTGACGTGGAACCGACCCAGTTCAATAACAATGGCACCGTCCTTGCCAGTCCGTGGAAGTTCAAGAATCACGGCGAGTCCGGCATCCCGGTCAGCGAACTTTTTCCGCATGTGGCCGAGTGCGTCGACGAACTGGCCGTGGTTCGTTCGATGACGTCCGGCTTTCCCGAACACACCTTCGCGAACTACTTCCTGCATACGGGAAGCGGCTTGCAGGGACGGCCCAGTATGGGTGCGTGGGTCAATTATGGACTCGGCAGTGAATGCGAGAACCTTCCTGGTTTTGTTGTACTCAACGGCGGACTGATTCCTCCCGGTGGACTCGATTGTTTTGGCAGCGGATTCCTGCCTGCAAGTTACCAAGGTTCAGTGTTCAAACCGTCGGGTACGGGGGTCGCAAATATCACTCCTGCCGAGTCGACGCCACAGACGCAACGCACAAAGCTCGATTTGATCAATCAGCTTGATGGTTTGGCGACGAAGCAGTTCGGTAAGCACGACAGCTTGGAATCGGCCATCAAGAACTACGAACTGGCCTACGCGATGCAGATGGCAGTTCCCGATGTCATGTCATTGTCTGATGAACCGGCTCATCTGCAGAAAATGTATGGCATGGAAGCGAAGTATGAACCGACGCGAATCTACGCGGCTCAGTGCTTGATCGCACGTCGGATGATCGAAAAGGGCGTCCGTTTCATCGAGCTGACGTGTCCAAAGGTCGGGGGCGATCGCTGGGATCAACACGGGAATTTGAAGACCGGCCACGAAAACAACGCGCGTGCAGTCGACCAGCCCATCGCGGCATTGCTCAAAGACCTCCGGCAACGTGGCCTGCTCGACAACACACTTGTGGTCTGGGCCGGTGAGTTTGGCCGTACACCGTTTGCTCAAGGGAAAAACGGACGAGATCACAACCAATATGGTTTCACCGTCTGGTTAGCCGGCGGCGGCGTAAAACCTGGCATCATTTACGGCGCGACCGACGAATGGGGCTACAAAGCCGTAGAGAACCGAGCCGAGATCCACGACCTGCATGCCACCATGC
>JBPCVD010000109.1:0-15819 GCA_051010815.1 Rubripirellula sp. | reverse complement strand
AGGTCGACAATCGCGTCGGCGACGCCCAACTGAATCATGACCTCCACCGAACCCGACAACGAAACCAGATGTGCCGATGCGGAGTGCTTTGCCAAGTAACCCTTGGTCACATTCGGAAAACTCGTAGCGACTCGCTTCTGATTGAGATCGGCTGCCGACTTCAACGGCGCGTCATCCGGGACACAGATCGCGAGTCGGCAACGCCCAACCCCCAAACGCATCCGAACTTCTGTCTCGACCCCAGATTCCTCCACGAGGTCGCTGCCGGTGATTCCCATGTCGATCGCACCTTCGGCACAAAGCGTGGGAATGTCATCTGTGCGTAGAAAGATCAGATCGATTGGCAACCCGCTAACGCGAGCAAACAACCCGCGACTTTGGCGTCGAAAATTCAATCCGGCCTGTGACAACAGGGCGCCGGCAACGTCACTCAAACGTCCCTTGCTGGGCAAGCCGATGCGTAGATTCTGTCCAGATTCCAAGGGGTCACTCACTCTCAGGTTCCGAGGGGTTGCTGCTGTTTCGACTGGCTTTTTCGACCAATCCCGACGTGCCCTCACGCCGGGCAAGTTCCTGGGCGACTTCATCGACATCGACGCCGCGCCACGCCAGCATCACCAGGGTGTGGTAGATCAGGTCGCCCGCTTCATAGATGAAGTGCTCACGCCCTTCGTCTCCAGACTCCGAGGCGGCTTCGATCAATTCCTCCGCCTCCTCACGGATCTTGCTCCCGATTTTCTCCGCTCCACCCGCCATTAGCTTGGTGGTGTAGGAACCCTCTGGCCGGCTCTTGGCACGGTCCTGCAGGGTCTGCATCAGGCGGGTAATCGGTTCGAGCGAATGGCTCATTCGTCAGAGTCCGGTGGAGACGGGTACGCGTTTTCGCCCCGATGTTAGACGGAGCTGGCCGAATTGCCAACGAGATTGCCTCTCAAGGAAGACCGCGAACTTCGGTGTCGGGTTCTGTCTCCTGAGCTTTTGGGTACGCTAATCACTCCAAGAACGACCGATTTCAAGACAAGCCGACACCATGATCACGATCGTCGACTACCAAATGGGCAACCTGCGTAGCGTTCAAAAAGGAATTGAGCGTGTCGGTGGAGAGGCGAGAATCAGTTCCGATCCGCACGAGATCGCGTCAGCTGAGAAGCTGGTTCTGCCCGGCGTGGGGGCCTTTGGTGATGCCATGGCCGAGATTCGCCGACGCGACTTGGCTGCTCCCATCATCGACTTCATCAATTCTGGACGTCCCTTCCTGGGGATTTGCCTAGGACTTCAGCTTCTCTTCGAACGGGGATACGAGCATGGAGAGCACGAGGGGCTTGGCGTGCTGGAAGGTGAAGTTGTCCGCTTCGATCTCCCGGCGAACTTCAAAGTTCCACACATGGGATGGAACACGGTACGCAAGCGTCGCGCGGCGCCGATCCTGGCTGAGGTGGAAGAGGACACGCATTTCTATTTCGTACACTCCTACTACGTGAAGCCAGCCGACCCAAGTGTCGTCGCCCTTGAGTGTGATTACGGCGGCGATTTCTGTGCGATGGTTTGGCGTGACAACTTGTTCGCAACTCAGTTTCACCCCGAAAAAAGCCAAACCGACGGACTGCGACTCTTGAACGCTTTCAATGACTTGGCAACCACATCCGAGTCAGTAACTTCATGACTGACGTGACACAGCCTCGCTTGTCGTTGGCGACGACCGACGGCGTCCTCCGCGTCGATTTCCTGTGGCGTGACGATCGCTTCGAGCAGCATCTGTTCTTGCATGACCAGAAGGTTGGGCAGAGTGTCGAGGGCGATTCCGTGGAGCCTTGGCCTCCCTCGCCCCCACTGCAGCAACTCTCCTTGGAACCCATCAACGATGCCAATGTGATCCTTGGCGTCGGTTCCGCGGGACGTGGCCACTGGAGCATCAGTGTCGAGGTCGACCCGAACGTGAAGTGCGCGCTGAAGTTCGACGTCGCATGTCGCAGCAAGCAGTTGCCGGAAAGACTTGGCAGTCGATACGACCTACCACCTCAAATCAAGCTCGAACCCTTGACCGACCCATTGCTTGTTGAGTCTTCCGGGCATGAGGCCCGAATCACGTCATGTCGCGCGGATGCAACCTTAGGAACAACTCAGTGGTCGTACCGGCTCACCGCCACGCCCTAGCATCGCCATCCGCCCCATTTTGCCACGGGCGGAAAAGATTTTTCTCTTCCCTTCTTGAGCGCCGGTGACCGTTCGAGGGCGAATTCGACGGTGCGTTGCATTCCTGGGCCGACCCGTTCCCACATGGGCAGCCCACCTAGCCCTCTTTACCTGCCCGCAGCAATCTCCATCCTTTGTGGCACGATCGGCGACCGACTCAATTTGGAGGCGGTGGCTGTCTTCGGTTTCCTTCTCGACGATGGAGTCACGTATGCGAATTTTCGCGTCTTTCACCGCTGCTTTGATCCTGCTGGTAGGTTCGATCGCAGCCCAAACCCCACAACCTTCTACCTATCTTTGTCCCGAGTGCGGCAAGATCCATTCTCGTTCGTCCGAGCCGTCAAACGCAGCCCGAATGTCTGCGACGGTTCCGCGGTCGCAGCCTGCGACGACAACGGGCACCATCACCACCTACAAGGTGCCAGTTGCCGAGACGAACGCGATGGTCACGCCCATTCCCACGGGCGGCACCACGAACGTGCTATCAATGTTGAATGCACAACGGGGTCGACAGGGGATCTCGAGCCTGCGATACGATCCACAGCTACAGGCCGTTGCGCAGCGCCGGGTCCAGCAAATGGCAGCGAGCGGTTTGAAGGATCATCCCCCTGGATCGATTGCCCCTGGAACTCACGAAGGAGTGGGGTGGTCCAGTTCCTTTTCGCCGTCGGGAGTGTCGGCATGCTACACCAGCGATTCACGAATGCAGTTTGCGGGAGCCGCAATGGCGACCGGGCGCGACGGAGTCTACTTCGCCGTGGTCTATCGCTAGGCAGTTATGCAACGCAAGCCGCGATCGTCACGCGATCGCGGATGAGCACTTGGTGGAGCGATTCGACATCGGACACCGTGCTCGGTGGGCGGCAGCAATCGCTACCCATCGGGCCTGCAGATCTACGTATTCTGAGTCGCCAACCGATTTTGATCCTGCTGTTCCTAGCGATCGTCGGATCATCCCTTTGCAGCGTCAACGCGGATTCGCCACTGACCCTTAACGCGCCTTCAGTCGGTGGTAGCAGCGAAGCGATCGCCATCACCGACGCTCAGGCCAAGGAATCGATTCAATGGCTTGCTTCCAAAGCGATGAAGCAATTGCCGCCAACGATTGACGGCGACAAGAATTGGGGCGATACCAAAAAGGTCTGGGCCGGTGTCAAGCTTCGCCGGGACGGATTCAAACTCAAAACTAATCGACGCTGGCGAGAACTGGAGCAGGGAAGATGGATCAAGTACGAGGTCACGATGCCCGGAAAACCACCGGAAGTCACCATTCGAAATGTCTTTCCCAAAGTTGATGGCGAAACTGGCGATCGACGTTGGCTGATCCAGTCATCGGTTGTGGCTCCGATGAAATTCACCGCGAGAATCCAACGATGGAATCTGGGGGTCAAACTATTCAGCATGACCATCACCGGCGAAATTCAGATGCGTCTTGCCTCTGCTACGTCGGTCGGATTCTACGCCGATTATGCCCAAATCCCACCTGGCCTGATCATTGATCCCAAGGTGGAGCACGCGCAGTTGGTGATGGAACGATTCGAGGTCGATCGTGTTAGCAACATTGGCGGGGATGTGGCCGAAGGATGGGGCGAAGTGATGCAAGAGCTGTTGGTCGAACGTCTTGTCAGTAAACAAAATGATCGCATCGTCGAAAAGCTAAATCGTGCCATCGAAAAAGAGCGTGACGACCTCCGCATCTCTTGGTCCGAGTGGTTTCAGAACTGGGGATCGCAGATGGGCGCGGCTGCTCCGGTTCAACCTCCCGCCAACTGAGCGAGTTTGTCGGTCGCCCGGCCTTGATCGATCGCCTCGGCAGCTTGCGTGACGCCATCTGGCAGGGAGTCACAGCGTCCCATCAGCAGCAGCGCGGCCGCTGTCCCAGCCAGCACGGTGTCACGGCACGGACCGGGCTCGCCAGCAAAAATCCGGCGAATGATGTCAGCACTCGTTTCAGGATCCGCCGCTGCAAGTGCTTCCTGTCCTGCGGGCATCAATCCGAATGCTTCGGGAGTCCAATCGAGCGTTTGTTCACCTTCGCCCGTGATCTCGACCACCGATGTCACACCGTCGAGCGAGACCTCATCCTGACCGTCAGACGCATGCACGACAAAGGATCGAGTCGTCCCCAACTCTCGGATGGCAGCGGCAACTTTGGATTGAGCGTCGGGCGTCGATGTCCCCAACAGCTGATGAGTCGCCCCGGCGGGATTGCACAGGGGACCCAATAAGTTGAAAAGCGTCTTCACGCCAAGTTTGCGCCGGACGCCAACCACATGTCGCATCGCCGGATGAAGTTTGGCTGCAAAGCAAAAACAGATCCCAATCTTGTCGAGACGTTCGGCGACTGCTTCGGCATCCGACTCGATCTTGACCCCCAACTCTTCCAATACGTCTGCGGATCCCGTCAGACTAGTCGCTTTCCGATTCCCGTGTTTTGCGACCGGGACACCACAAGATGCCGCAACAATCGCAACCGCCGTGCTGATATTGAAGGTCCCACTCCCGCTTCCACCCGTTCCGCACGTATCCAACAGTGTCTCGTGATGGTGTGGAATTCGAGTCATGTGCCGGCGCATTGCGCGGGCGGCTCCCACCAATTCACTGACGGCTTCCCCTTTTTCCCGCAATGCCAAGAGCAGCGAGCCGACTTCGTCCTCGTCTGCGTCACCCGTCAGCATGGCATCGATCAAATCGCTCGTCTGTTCTTCCGTCAGATCGGTTCCGCCGGAAACCTGAGTGATGGCTTCCTGGAAGGGAGCACCTGAATTGGCAGCCGATGAATGGGAGTTGGATGTCATGGGAAGCAAGGCAAGGCTAGAGTTTTGGCTGATTTGAAAGGTGGCGACGGACCCGACTCCATCCGCCGACAAATATCGGGGTCGCCGCGGACAAATATCGGGGTCGTATGACAAGCCGCAGGATCTTAAACTTGTCGCATGACTCGCAAGATTATCATCGATTGTGACCCGGGTATCGACGACGCGATAGCGATATGCATGGCGTTGTTTGACCCGCGGTTGGAAGTTTTGGCCATTACCCCAACCGCTGGCACCGTCGAGGCCGCCCAGGCGACCACGAACGTAACCGCAATCGTCGGACAACTCGACCCGCCACGGTACCCCCGCATCGGTAAAGCCACGCCTGCCGAGGGTGCGCCGGTCGTGGACGATAAATTTCTCAACGGCCGTGACGGCCTGGGCGGCTGCAACTTCGAACCGTCCGGCCGCCAGCACACCACTCCCAGCGAAAAAGTGATCGCGGAATTGGTGCACCAAAACCCCAACGAAGTCACCCTTGTCTGCCTGGGGCCGCTGACGAATCTTGCCAGGCTTTGCCGGCGCGACCCAAACGCGATTCCATTGCTGAACAATGTCGTGATCAGTGGGGGATCCGTCCGACAGCCTGGCAATGCATCGCCCATCGCCGAACGCAACATGTTTTATGACCCGAACAGTGCTTCGGAGGTGTTCGCTTCGGCGACGACCAAAAGTCTGATCCCGCTCGATGTCACGGAGGAGATTCAGTTCGGTGTCGAACTACTGGAACAGCTGCCGTCCAAGTTCACGCGTGCCGGCGCCATCCTGCACAAGATTCTGCCGTTCACTTTTCGCATGGCCCATCAACATCTTGGGCGTGAGCTGATCCCGCTTTACGACCCCACGACACTCATGGCAGTTCTTGAGCCGGAACTCTTTGAATGGTCCAACATGGCCGGCAAAGTGGAACGCCGAGGCGAGCTAACGCGTGGCACCACGGTTTTTGATCAGCGGTTACGGCCAGAATGGCCATCGAACATGGAAGTCGCTCTGACCGCCGATACCAGCGAAGTCCGCGCGGCGATCGTGCGCAGTCTCCGGTACGCTGGTCAACAGAGCTGATCGGATCCCACAGTCGCCGCTGCGCGTCTGCGGAACCTACTCGTACTGAACGTCCACCGCCGCGGGCAATTCTTGACCATCGTAGGCATCTCGTTGCAAGATACTCGGTGGCAACAATTCGCTATCCAACATCTGACCACCCATGGTCGCCCCGTTCATCGCCGGTGTCGGCATGGCGTTGGTATGCAACATTTCAAAAGCAGCGTAATCGGGAATGGCGAGCTCAAGCTCTTCAGCTTCCTTGGATCGAGGACTGCATGTATCGGTCATGACGCGAGTCACGAGCGCCACGATCAATTCATTTCGACGAATCGAGTCAGTGTGTCGTTTGAATAGATGGCCAAGCAGAGGAATCCTGCCCAGGTAAGGAACGATCGCTCGGCTATGCAGCTCCTCTTCTCGGATCAATCCGCCAATGATCACGCCACCACCGTCCTGCATCAAAATGGTCGTTTGAACCTCTGTCGTGTCCTCTTCGGGAAATCCATTGTCGAGGATTTTGCCGCCAGAAACTTTCGGGAACACCGTCATCAAAACGTTGCCGTCGTTGGTGATGACTGGCTGAACGGTCAACACGATACCAACATCCAGGAACTCAACGCTCTCCACCGTGGTGGTCTGCGTTGTCGTGGCAACCGAATAGGGCAGACGTTGTCCAATTTGGATTTTGGCCTCTTGGTGGTTGACGACTGAGAGCTTCGGCGACGCGAGAGTGCGGGAATTGGAATGTTCTCGAATCATCTCGATCACACTCTCCATATCCCTCCCTTCCAATCGCAGCGTCACTGCCTTGCCTTCGCCTCCATCCTCGGTGAAGCCCGCACCCTGCAACGTGAGCTGTGTCGACTCGATGCGGGCCAGCGCCTTTAGATCGATCCCGTGACGCTCTTCATCTGACAATGAGATTTGAAGAACATGAGCTTCGACCAAGACCTGTCGCGGAGGAATATCGATTTGGGCGATGAGCTGCGCGATTCTGGCATGTCCCGCAGCCGTATCTTCAACGACCAGAATCTCGCGCGTGCGAAGCTGATCCGTCGCACTCGCTTCACTGATGTAAGCGTCGCCCAGCGGCGACAACAGACCGTTAGCCACCGCCTCCACCTCCGCGGCTGCAACATAATCAAGCGGGTACACCTGCACCGACAAACCCTGCACTCGCGGGTCCATGTCTGGAGTCTGCGACGATGTGACGTAGAGGAGATTTTCAACGCGGTGCCACGAGAATCCCGAAACGCCAAGAAGGGCGTCCAGCACTTCTTCCATCCTGGCATTGCGAATGCTGATCGTTGCAGTGCCGTCCACATTCGGTCCCACGACAAGGTTCACCCCATGGTGATCGGCGATCAACTTCAATAGTGGCTTGAGAGGTGCATCGGCGGCAAACAGACTGACCAATCCCTCCGCGCTCCCTTTTTGAAGATCAGCTTCCGGAACCGGCTCTGCAACTTGCAGCGGCATCAAATGCGTTTCGCCAGAAGCGCGATGGATCGCGTGACGGATCGGCGTGGAGGGATCCGTTGCCGTCGCTTGACGAAAGGCGGAGCGGTCGTCGTTCGGATCGGGATTTCTGACAGGTGATAAAGCCTCGTCAACCCAATTGCGGTGCATGTCCCGCGATGGGTTCGAACCGTCCGAGCTACCGTCTGCACTTAATGGCTGCAGATTGAGCTGGCCGTCGGCTCGATACAACTTCACGTTTGGCAACTTGGTGGGCCGAGCGGACGATCTCGATCGGTTCGCTGAGAGCGGCAACTTGGTGGTTTGAGCGGAAGCGAATGCGCAGCAGGCAGCGCAGAGCATGACGGCTCCGCAGTTGACTGCGTATTTGAGTTTTCGCATGTGCCTCTCCCTTACCGTTGCGACGCATGACCGGCATAACCGGATTAGTCGCCTCGATCGGTATCGGCAACTGACGCGCAAATTGGCGACTCGAATCAGCTAGAAAGTCGCTCAATCGCGGGATTCCGGGGGGTGTGTTAACCGGAATGAGCCGGAATTAGAGTCCGTAACGCTGCTGCAAACAGCGTCGGTGAGTCGCCGCAACTTCCGCTCGAGCGTGCTGCCCGCAACGTTCAGCGGCTGACGAAATGCTATCAAGAAGCTGGGCAAAAATTGTGATTGGCTCGGCACCAATGTCCCAGCCTGCGGCCATGAAACATCGCAATGCTTCCACAAAGTTGCCTTCGGATACGTATTCGGATCCGAGCCTCATCCAGTAATTCGTGACGCCTGACCTGCGCCGCGTCGGATCAGATTCCTTCATCTCTCGAAAGTATGCGTCCCCTGCGCGAGCTTCCGGAGCGAGTTGTGCCAGCCTTGCGATGCTGAATTTGGACGAGTGATCAGATTCCCAATGCGTATTCAATCGAACGGATTGGTCGGTAAAGACGGAACAGTTCGCCGCTTGAATATAGGCTTGGATTGCCGCTTTCTGATTTCCAGATCGTTCGGCTTGGTAGCCGACGATCTCCCACGGCCAGGCGAGTTCCGGCGCGATTTTGGAGGTGACGCTGGCGTGTTCCGCTGCAGTTTTCCAGTCATGCCCGTCCAACGGTGTCCCCAACGTTGCCTCGATGGATTCACGGCCAATCGACGGAATCCGATCGACGTCAAACACCCACTCCGTGAGCCGGCTGCGTCCAACCTGTTTCGACTGATCACCCAAGGCTTTCTCGAGCAGTTCGATCGATGGCTGCGAGAGCGAGATCAGCATCAACTCACAACGGACGGCAACCTCCGCAATCCGCGCGTCCAACAGGGCCTCGATGATCCGTTGTCGATCAGGCTGTCCATGGAACAGTGAAGTGATGTCGCTGGGCATGTGACTCAAGGCCCAATGAAGCACAGGATCATTCAGATCTTGCGAATCGGGCCGCGGTGCCTCGGCGGGAATCGCATGCCGCCGTGAATCAGGTGAAATTCGGTCGACAAGGGCATCGAACACCACTGCCTCCGTCAATTCGTTCCCCCAAGGAATCCAGTCTCCTCCGCCGTGGTACCACTGAACGATCTGACCGGCAACATTCTCGTCATTGACTCGTACGCAGAGCCAATCACCTGCCGAATTGCTGATCAGGGGGATGAGATCACAGGACATCAAACCTGGCCAGATCGGCTCTGGCGCGTCGACGAGCATCTGTTCGATCTCGACAGGATCACGATATTCTCCCGTTCCCTTTTGCCGCCAAATCTCGCGATCCAACCAATCCGCAAGCGCGGGCGTAAGGGCGCAGTGGTATCGACGTGCAAATCTCTCTGACCAGGTGCCAGAGTTCGGCCGCGTCGAAGTGGAGGGATCAGACAACTTGCGATCGTCGCTCGCTCAAGAGGGTATCGCGGGGTGTACGCGTGTGTGGACAGCCGGAAAAGCAGGAATCGACGCTGCGGTCGATCATCGCGAGCGTCCAGGCTAGCGACTCAGAATCAGCAACGGCAAGGGGAGAACAGCGTCATTTACGCGACACCGTCAGATCAGCTGGCCGTGAAACTTAGATCTCGGCTACTCGGGAAACGCGAATGCACGTCACTCCGTACCAGCTTCATCGGTCTCGGCAGGGCCAGCTTCATCGGTCTCGGAAGGGCCAGCTTCAGCGGTCTCGGAAGGGCCAGCTTCAGCGGTCTCGGCAGGGCCAGCTTCAGCGACGATGGTGTAAAGCCGCATCAACCGAGTGGGATCGACGACGCGATGTTTTCGCATCCGATCCGCCAGCAGGCTCAACGAGTGGCCAGTGTGAATCTCGGCGAGCGCGTCTTCCGCTGCGAGTTGATAGGGACGCAATTGCTGCTCGCGAGCAAGGTCACGGGCAGACTCCAGCAGTGGCCTCGACCGCTGCAACGCCTGATCGCTTTTCCGAAACCGCGCAATCTGGTGCTGCAAAAGTCCCTCGTAAAGGTCAGCCAAGACACGAGCGTAGTCGATTTGCTCTTGTCGCAATTGATGCGTGAACAATTGGACGCGAGCGATCAACCGTTCCGAAGGCGTAGCGACGAGATTATGCAGTGCGATTAACGTCCCGATTGAACGATGGATGACGCGAATCATCTGTAGACGTGAATAGGGCATCTTTCGCAATTCGGATTCTAAGCTCTGGTATCGCTCCGAAGCCTCGACGTACTGCCCCTGGTAAATCATCTCCTGCAGAGACGCCAACCACTCAAAGACGTGGAACAGCTGCACCTCTTTGGTTTCCAAATCAAAGTTCAACGCACGACTGTGAATGCGATCAACTTCTCCGACCAGATCACGTACGAGCCAGGCGCCACGACTTAGCCCGCCCGTTGCCATGACCAACTGAAACAAGTCATTTCGCCGCAATGCATCGTCCACGGACTCGTCGGCTGCGCTCACCATCTTGGTCCAGCGACCAAGGTTCCAATTGGCCCAACTATCCAACCAGCGTGTATGCGCGATCTCGAATCCCTGAGAGTCACTGACGTTTTGGTAATGAGTCACGGCGGTTTGCACCGGCGGAGTCACTTGATTCCAACGACAGGACAATGCATGCGAGTAGGCGATGCCAGCCCACATATCACCGCTCGCGCGATCGCTCTTCAACTTGGAAACGTAGGGCTCCATACGAACGAGATTCGCTTGTGCCTCCAAACGTTTCCGTCCTCGGTCGTAACAGCCGAAGACGGCTTCACCGACCGCCACATGGACACGCTGCACGAGCGTTCCTTGCTTCATTGCGAGCCGGCAACCGGCCAGATTCAATTCCGCGGAATACAAGTTGTCGAAAATCGACATCGGACGGACCAGCGACAAGCAGAGTCGTAAACGCTGTTGTTCTACCCAAGTTCCCGTCTCCGGTTCGACTTCGCTGAAGTCATCTTTATCGCCGCGAGCTTCAGCCTCTTTCTGAGCGGCAGCAATCGTCACCATGGGTTTCTTGCCGAACAGCGAGTGTCGAATCCCGTTCAACACCACCATCAGCCGCCCCATCTCAGCAGACTTGGGTCTCGGTAAGCCAAGTGTCTGCGCGAGTTCTTGGAGTTGGTCCCGCACATGCGTGAATCGTCCGCTACGCAATAACAGAGTTGCGGCCGTCAGCTGACACTCAACGCTTTCCTGCGGGTCAACCAATTTGGCGAGCTGTTGATAGTATTCGGCGGCCTGAACGGGAAAGTCCGCCTCCCGATAACAACGCGATGCGTTCCTCAGCTGAGTGATCTTTTCTTGACCCTCAACGTAATCGATCACACGTCCGTACCAACGTCCCGCTTCGGTCATGGCGACCAGTCGTTCGGAGTCTTCTGCCGCCAGGATGGCGTGCGATACCGCGCGTCCAGGCTCCCGCGCTGCGAAGAAATGTCCAGCGATTCGCGCCGCGAGTCGTTCAGGATTGTCCTGGCGGACCAGCAGAGAAGCCCAAGCGTGGTGAGCTTTTCGCTTGGCTTCGCCACTCAACGTCTTCACAAATTCGTCTGCGACACGATCGTGGTAAATCGTAATGCAATCTCCACCAGTCGCTTCGTCGATAATCAAACGTCGCTGAGCGAGCTCAGAAATCGGAGCATCAACGGAATCGTCTAGCCCGGTGAGTTCCCCAAGCTGCTTGGTCGAGACGCGACCGCCAGACGTGACGACGTAGGTCAGCACACTCTTCGCATCGTCGCTCAAACGTTCGGCACGTTCTTTCCACAACAGATCGATGCTCGGAAACTCTGTCACATCCGATCCGGCCCATTCGGCAATCGCACCGCCAGGCCGAAATTCGTCCACCAATTGTCGCAGACGAAACGGGCTGCCATCGGTCGAAATCGCCAAATCGCGTGCCGTGATCGGACTGAGTTCTATCATCCATCGTTCGGCGGCACGCATCACAACTCGAATCGAATCCTCGATGCCCAGTTCGGTCAAAGCAACCGTCCTGGTCGCCGGCGTTCGCTGGGGATCCTTGGCGTTGCGAGAGACCGTGATGATTCCAAGGCCTTCTGATCCGACCGCCGACTGCAATCGATCAAGAACATTGAGGCTATCGCGGTCGGCCCACTGCGAATCGTCGATCACGAGAAACAATGGTCCAACAAGCCTCAGCTGCTCAGTCAGTCGGGCAGCCGCCTCCAACGCGTCGAGACGCTCGGTCGTGGTGCCCGCTGGTGTCAGCTGCATGCTGCAATCCAACACATTCTCCAGAACGGGAAATACTCCATGCAGCAACTCAACGCTCACTGGGTCGAGTTCCAGCCGCTCACGATCTCGCTCCATGTAGCGACTTGTCAGTGCATCACAGATCTGGTCGAACGCTTGTAGAGGCTGATCCTCGCGCACTCGGCACTTCGCGCGAAAGAGTTGCCCCCAATTCTTGTCCTCAATGTAGGCGACTAATTCATCAAGCAGACGTGTCTTGCCAATGCCCGAGCACCCGGTCAGATGCAGTCGGCCGACATCGCCGGCAAAGACATCGTCAGCCCAGGCAAGCATCTCAGCACGTTCTTGATCGCGGCCCACGAGCGGTTCTTCATGCTGCCACACCAAGACCTGACTCGCAGACAAACCAATCCGCGCAAGTCGCATTGCCGTGGGTCGCTCGGACGGTTGGCGATCGAGCATCTCACGACACGCACTGCGAATGATGCTGGGCACCGACTCGGGCAAGTCTTGAATCGCTTCATCGATGCGCTCTGCATCTGCGAACTGATCCTTGCGAGACCGCTCGAGTTCAGCCTGCCGCTTCGTGGAAGACTTCTGTAGCGTGCCAAGCGCATCGAGCATCACGATTCCCAGGCTGAAGATGTCGCCAGCTGGGAGATAAATCTGATTGCAAATGACTTCCGGAGCAAAGTAGTGTGGTGTGCCGACCAGGAAGTTGCTCGCGCCACGCGTTGTCTCATTCAAATCGAACGACTCGACCAATCCATAATCGATCACTCGACCTCGCCCCTCCGAGTCAACCATCAAGTTCTCGGGCTTGATGTCACGATGCAGAAACTCATTGGCATGCATCGCTGCCAGTCCGGCACCATAGTCACGCATCAGGCTGAGCAATCTGGCATACGCCTCGCCTGGTTCCAACTTCTTGAATTGCCGCATCGCCTCGGCGAAGGTCACCCCCTCAACTTCCTCCATCGACAGAGCGATGTAGGAGCCAAGTTGGTAGATCCGGTCGACTCGAAGCAAGTTGGGGTGCTCAAGCGAAATCATCTTTCGGAAGCCCAACTTGTTACGTAACAAGTCGTCAGGCGACCCGTGCTTCAGAAGCTTGAGCGCGCATGTGCGGTTGGTTTTTTCATCCAACGCGCGGTACACGAAACCGCTACTGCCGCTACCCAGCAATTTTTGCAGCACGAACCCACTGAGCACGTCACCCTCATTCCACGGGGGTGGGTCGTTACTGGATGCGTCACCGAGAGTTTCCTTGTCATCCTGCCAACGAAAATTCGTCTCTTTGCTCGGATCGCGAAACAATTCATCGTGCATGGGGGACTCAGCTCGAAGCTTGCTTAGACGTCGGACGCTTCTACAGGGAAGATCGGAATTCCCGACGACGGTACGTACCAAGTACGTGATCGCCAGAAACCAGACGTTTTTTTTGGGGATTTTTGAGCGTGGACTTCCTGTTCCCGCGATTGTGTTTCTGGGGTTCAGTTGGGTTGGAGGCAGCCTGATTATAAAGCGACCAATCAGCGGTGCCCACAGAAAGTCCCCAAAATGATCACATCCCGCTTCCCTCAGTGCCATGGGAGATTTGCGGATTCGTGGCCTGCGACCTACTGTCCGCCGAACTGTCTTCACTACGGCAGCATGGGATCCCTTGGCCGGACGATCTTGCAGCAAAAAACGGCCGCTCCCAGCCGACGCGCGCGGATCTTTGTCGGTTTTCAGACAGTCCCGAGCTTGCGAGAACTGGTGCCAACCGTCGTCGTTTCCGAGGACGCAGGCCCACGCACTCGCGTCAACCGAGAGGGAAGAACGCGTTTGACCGGCAACGATTCACCTGAAGGGAAACGGCGTCTCTAGACGACGACTCGCTCTCCATTGCTGGCGTCGCTTCTCCGGCATGCGTCCAGAATTCGCTGCGTCTTGACCGTCAGCTCGGGGTATCGCGGATCCAACTTTTTCTCCAGCACGCACTCAGCCAGGCGTCGAACCATGTTCACTTCCGACGCGTTGGACTCTCCAGTGGCGTACTCGGCAACGGCCTTGCGATCGCTGTGTCGCTGAAAATTCCAACGACAGTTGTCAATTGACAGCACATGACGATGTTCCGCCCAACTCGCCTCGGCGTCGTAATAGGGCAATACAAAGTCGTCCACGGTCAGGTAGCCATCGTCCCCCGACAACAACACCGTCTGCTGATTGCTGGTCAGAAACGAGCAATAGAACGCTGCTGACAAACCGTCTTCAAACTGGAACTCCGCCGAAAACTCGCCCGGCACCTCACCGTCCGAATCCTTACCACGAAGCCCCGTGATGGTTCGCGCCGAGACATGTGTCGGCATTTGCAAACCAGCAGCCCATAACGTCATGCGAATGCAATACCAGCCAAGGTCCCCCAAGCATCCATGGGGCTCGAGAATCGAATCGGTACGAATGTTCGACTTTTGAAATGAGTCATCGCCGCTAAATGAAAAGTGAGTGCTGATGCGCCGCAGTTTCCCAACCGCCTCGCCCGACGCCAGTGAACGACAAACCTCCGAGAGTCGCTTGCTATGGTCGAACATCACGCCGTCCATGAATTGCACTCCAGCGGCCGCGCATGCGTCAACCATTTCTTCAGCGTCTTGAAGATTGATCGCGACCGGCTTCTCGCAGAGCACATGCTTGCCGGCTGCGGCTGCCTTGAGGACCCACTCTTTGCGAAGCCCCGTTGGCAGCGGCACATAAATCACATCGACGTCATCTCGTTGGATCAGTTCGTCATACGATCCGACCGCTGCGACGTCTGCGACCTGAGGGACTTCTGCCGAACACTCGTCAATGAAGGCTTGTGCCTTGCTAACGTTTCGGCTGGCCACTGCAGAAACACGTCCGTTGCCACTGAGCCGAATGGCCTTCCAGTTCTTTCTCGCAATGGCGGCCGTGCTCAAAAAACCCCAACGACATAACTGTCCAGACATCTATTTCGCCCAATCAAAATATACTCACGAAGTCTCAGCATTGGCCATGAGAATAGCAGAGTATCCCAGCCCTCGGGGAGGGCGTCATTCTGGGCGCCAAGCGTCCATGCAAAGCGTCGGACGATGCGACGACTCGCCTGCACGATCGCTGTGATCGACCGCCGGAGTCATTCGGCGCACGATCGGCTCAATGGGACCAAGCGTCTCCGGCGTCACATCGCAACCGGCGAAACATCCGCACCAAAACCACACGCGATGTGGAAAGACTCGAAAGACGTTTCATCAATTGTCCAAACATTCAAAGCCCAGCAACAACCTCGCGACGCAAAACCCATTGCGACGCGGCACGCCGAAAGCCTAGGTTTCAATTCTGCGTCGGTCGATCTGCGGAAACCAATTCATCCCTAAGCCGCCCCAATTCGAAGCCATCGCGTGCCAACCGGCAGAACACACGCGGTATCGGCTGAGGCCGCGTAGGACCTGGAGCGATTCTGTCGCTTCTCCAACGCGAGAACGGAGTCCTTCACTGATTGCTGGCAACGCCCACTTGGGGCTTGGGGCAACGAAATTAGACTCGGGACTTTGGGCAGTGGTCTTTCCAGCATCGGACGAAGCGACATTAATATGGTTCAAGCGACCCTTTCTCCATTGATTGAAGACATGAAAATTTGCTGCATTGGTGCCG
>JBPCVD010000108.1:0-7880 GCA_051010815.1 Rubripirellula sp. | reverse complement strand
CTGCCATTGCTGGCCAATCTGGCCGGAGTGGCTAACTGGCTTCCCCATCCGCCGTTTGTCAAGTTGAAGGACGCTGGCGACAAGTCCATTCCCTTGCATTGGATGCGTCTCTCTCGGATGGTCGATGATGGCACCAGCGTACCCGTGCTTAGTCAGGGGTCGGGCGACCTCGTTTCGCTCGGGCAAAGCGATGGATTTGTGGAATTACCCCCCGGACAGTCGGGGGACGGACCATGGCCCTATTACGGATGGACGCGTTGAGAGGATGCTCTCCACCGATTCGCTCGAATTCCTAACAGTGATAGGTACTCAGGACCATCATTCGTTTGCGAGTCCCCAAGACCTTTCGCCGACGTGCAATCAGACTCCGTTAGAATACGGATCCGCGTCTCGTGCTACTCGAACCATAAGCCACGAAAGATCCAATCATGAATCGAGCCTTGCTGGTCATCGATGTTCAACGTGAGTACTTTGATGGCGCCCTCCCGATCTCCTATCCGACCGGCCACCTCGAACACATCTTGGAGGTGATGGATCACGCCGCCAAGGCGAACGTCCCCACGGCCGTGATTCGACACCATCAAGCAGACCCCGATTCACCGATTTTTCGATTGAACTCGGAAATGTGGAATCTACACGATGAGGTTGAGCGTCGCCCTCGCGATATACTCATCGACAAACAACTGCCTGGTTCCTTCACCAACACGGGGCTCGCTGAATGGCTTGAAAAAGTCGATGCGAACACCCTCTCCATCGCTGGCTACATGACCCACATGTGCTGTGACACGACAGCTCGCCAGGCATTTCACAATGGATTCAAAGTCGAGTTTTTGCGTGACGCCACCGGAACACTCACGGTTGAAAACGAGGCTGGCCAGGCATCTGCAGAAGAGCTGCAAAATTCGATTCTTGTCGCTCAGCAAATGTTCATCAGTGAAGTGATCGGAAACGAAGACTGGTTCGGCCGGTTGTAGTCTCTGCTGCTTCCGGCGTTCATCCGTTCAAGAAGGCTTCGCGTTCGTGTCCCAATCGTCGCCCAATCCATATCAACCCGCGGCGCCGATCGAACCTGCGATTGACGCGGTCGATGGTCACGACTTTCGTATCACAACGCGTTTACTGCGATTTGGCGAGGCTCAGTATCTGCTCCATTGGCGAAGCTCTCGTCTGGTCACCGGATCACTGACGATGATCCTCCTGAGCGCCATGGTCTTCGTCGCCGCGATGCTTCAAGGGCGGCTGTCGTTCGGAATCGCAGTGATCGGAGCCGTGACGGTCTCCACGCTCGTCTACGGTGCATTGGTGCGACGTGACAGCGTTCAAATCCGGCAGAACCTTCAACGCCTTGGTCTGGTTGATGGCGCGGCCTTTGATGTCGATTTGACGCCGGAGGAAATGATTCTGCACTCACCCAATGGCGTTTTCCGATGGCCTCGCGATTCCCTTCGGACTTACCGAACGCGAAAGGGGATTCTGTTGTGTCCCGAGCCGTTGACGTTCGTGCTTGTGCCGAGTCAGAACGAGTCCCCGACCGTCTATCAGCGTTTACGCGAAGAAGCTCTCTCCAAAAACGCAAAGAGGCCGCCGAGACGCGAGTCGACTTAGGCAACCACCATCGGTGCTATGCCAGGATGTCCGTCATCACATTGCCATGCACATCGGTCAGACGGAAATCACGACCAGCGTAACGGTAAGTCAGTTGTTCGTGGTCGAGCCCCAACAAGTGCAGAATGGTGGCGTGCCAGTCATGAATATGGCATTTGTTCTCCACCGCCTCGTAGCCATGCTCGTCGGTCGCACCGTAACTGAAGCCACCTTTGACGCCGCCTCCTGCCATCCAGGTCGTGTATCCCTTGTTGTTGTGATTCCTTCCATCACCACCCTGAGCTGCAGGTGTGCGGCCGAACTCACCGCCCCAGATCACCAGCGTATCCTTCAACATGTCACGTTGCTTCAGGTCTTGCAGGAGTCCTGCGATCGGCTGATCACATCCTTCTGCCCGGGCTTGGTGATCGGCAGACAAGTTCGCATGTTGATCCCAGCCACCATGCGTGACCTCAACAAATCTTACGCCTGCCTCGACGAAGCGACGCGCGAGCAAACACTGCTTTCCAAAGTTGGCCGTCGGTCCGTCGTTGACTCCGTACATCGCTAACGTCTGCTGGCTTTCATTGGAGGTGTCCATCAGCTCCGGCATGGCATCCTGCATACGAAAGGCGAGTTCGTAGGACTCGATCACACCTTCCACACCGGGCTGAAACTCATCACGACGTAATTTCTCGCGATTGAGATTTTGAATGAAATCGATTTGTGACCTTTGCTGACGCTCGTTCAGACGGGGGTTTCGTATATCTGGCACCGACTCCCCGCTACCACCGGGGGCGAATCGAGCCGAGCTACGACTCCCTCGTCCCACTTTCGTACCGCCGTAAATCGCAGGCAGAAACGAACTACCGTAGTTCCGGGACGAGCCCGCAGGTGGGCTCAAAGAAACGAAGCCGGGAAGACTGTCATTCTCTGTTCCAAGGCCATAGAGCGTCCAAGCCCCCAAGGAAGGTCGAATGAACTGAGCCGTGCCGGTGTGCATTTGGGTCATCGCGCCGGGGTGTACCGGTTGGTCACATTGCATCGACCGGATCAAGCACATGTCATCTGCATGTTCAGCAACGTTGGGGAAAATGTCCGAGATCCAAAGTCCACTGTCACCACGTTGGCGAAACTCCCAAGGCGACTTCAACAATGATCCTCCATACCTCCCCTGCTTGCCATGATCCTTCGTGAGCTGTGGCTTGTAGTCAAACGTATCGACATGGGACGGCCCCCCACTCATGCAGAGGAAAATCACACGTTTCGCGGCGGCCGGAAAGTGTGGTGACTTTGGGACAAGCGGGTTCAAGTTCGTCGCCTCTGTCGCAGCGACTCGACTACTCAAGCCGGCAAACGCGAGGTAACCAAACCCTGCAGAAACGTTTTGCAACAATTGGCGACGGGAAAACATGGCGTTCTTGTTCTTGCGAGAAGTCTTTTGGAAAGGTAGACCAGCGTGCCTCGGCTCTGGCCGGAGGGTACGACTCAGTCAGTCGATGTAGCGAAACTCAGCGGAGGCCAACAAGCTTTGACAGAAGGCGGAGAGAGTGTCTTCGCTCGGTCGCGCGCCTGCTGCGAACGAACGCACGAAAGCGGATGTGGCCGATCGCTCGCCCGACGTCGGTGGTCGTCCATAGGCCAAAGTAAAGGCGTAGCCGATTCGGTCTCCACTGCGTTCACGCTCCTGCAAAATGCGACGTGCAAAGGAATTACTCTGCTGAATCACGAATCGGTTGTTCATCATGTAGAGCGCTTGATTCGCCGTATTGGACGATTCACGCATCCCGGTCACGGTACTGGAGTCTGCCAGATCGAAGACCTCCAAAGACCGAGGTTCCTCGTCGCGCACCATCGGCAGATAAACGCTGCGAAACTTGGCCCCCTCCATATCAAGTGCGTTCGTCACACTGGATGCAAAGTCTCGCATCGATGTTCCCGCCATTCCCTGAGAGGTTCGGCGGCCGCCAAACATGGATCGCCCCATCGTCTGGCCAGGCCGATCTGTGCCGCCAAACCTTGAATTCTGGCCGTTGTTTCGCGTCTGCGCGTTTGGACTACCACCACTCTGACGAGACGCTCCCTCGGAACGGAAACGCTGACCTCCACGCTGCATCCCGTTGCCACCGAAACGCGAACCGCCACCGTCATTGCCGCCTCTCGATGTACGAAAGGATTCGCGTACTCTATTGGCAGTGGCGCCTGCTGCGGCCCTTCGAAATGCCTCTCTGGGGTCACCCAAGATGCCGTCTCGTACGCGAACGTAACCGGCCTTTGCCACTTCGGATCCGCGTGGGCGATCGAAATCTATTTCTCCACTGATACTCAGCATGGCATCTCGGATCGCCTCGGCATCCAATCGCCGTGGATTCGCTCGCCACACGAGTGTGTTGTCCGGATCGTATTCGTGATCGCGTTGATCGAAATCAGAACTGATTCGATAAACGTGAGACGTCGCGATCAAACGCACCATCGACTTGACTGACCAATCCGATTCCATGAACTCGACTGCCAGATAATCAAGCAACTCCGGGTGGCTGGGAGCTTGGCCTGTGCTACCAAAATTCTCGGTAGAGGTGACGATCCCCTGCCCGATCAGGTGCTGCCATATGCGATTGACCATCACGCGAGCGGTGAGTGGGTTTTCACTACTACCGATCCAACGTGCGAACTCCAATCGACCGCTCGAATCCTGATCAATGGTGGGCGATGTAGAACACAAGACCTGGGGAAAACCTCGACGTACGGTTTGGGCCGGCTGATCAATTTCGCCGCGAACCAAAAGTCGAGCGTCTTCGGGATTGCCCTTCTCTTGGACGCCCATGCAGTAGCTGCGAGGTTGCCCATTCTCGTCCACCACTGCCAATTTCCCTGACAGTGCGCTGAGCTCATTGCTCGTACGAAGGCGGGCTCGAATTGCCGCTTGTGCGTCAACGGTTCCCGAACTCCTTGCTCGGCGAGCCGCAGCAGCATCGAGACGCAATTGCGAGAACTGAGTCTTCAATTCGGCCAACTCGTCACGCGAGTAACGTTTATCAAACGGACTTGGATCGTCGACTGGCAACAACAGAAGGCTACTCGTTCGCTTGGTCTGAGCGGTTGTAAAATTCCCGAACTCAGAGGGAGGAATTCCCCAGTAGGTCGTCGCGCTGCCGAACACACCCGCGAGAGCGTAATAGTCGGTTTGAGGAATCGGATCAAATTTGTGGTCGTGACATCGCGCACAAGCGACCGACGTTCCCATGAATACTCGAGTCGTGGCATCGATCTGCTCGTCAACCAAATCGGCCGCAAACTGAACTCGATTCTGTTCATTGACATTCTTGGGCCCGATGGCCAGGAACGAGGTCGCGATTAGGTTTCGAGTCCAATCTTCGTCCGTTTTGGCGGGAAGAAGATCCCCGGCCACCTGTTCTTGTACAAAGCGATCAAACGGCTTGTCTTCATTGAAGGAATCAATGACGTAGTCGCGATACCTCCATGCGTGTGGAAACGTCATGTTCACTTCGCGACCGGTCGACTCACCGAAGCGGGCAACGTCCAACCAATGACGCCCCCAACGCTCACCAAACTGTTCTTTTTCGAGCAGTTGGTCCACAATGTACGCCACCGCCTGATCCGGGCTCTCCTTCCACTGCTTGTTGAAGAACGCGATCTGCTGTGGCGTCGGCGGCAAACCCACCAGGTCGAAACTTAGACGCCGCAGCACCTTGTACGCTTGGGCATCCTCGGCAGGCTTCAAACCAGACTGCTCGATTTTTGCGAGCACGAACTTATCCAGCGGAGTGTTCGGCCATCTGTCATCTTCCACATCCGGCAGTGATTGCTTGACTGGCTTCTTGTAGGCCCAGAAGCTCTCCTTGGCTTGTTCAATGTCCTCAGCGGAGATCGAGGGTCGAATTTTCGCGACCTTCCGAACACGAGGATCGGGTGCGCCCATCTGAATCCATTTCCGAAAGTCTTCGATGACTTTATCGGACAACTTTCGCTTGGGAGGCATCACGAAGTCTTCGTGCACGATCGCGTTGTACAGCAAGCTCTCATCGAGATCGCCGGGAACGATCGCAGGTCCACTGCTGCCGCCGATCAACGTCAGCTCTTTCGTGTCGAGTCGCAGGCCACCTCTCGCATTTCCTGCTTGATTGGAGTGACAACCGTAACACTCCTTGATCAGAACCGGACGTATCTTCGTCTCGAAGAACTTGACCTGATCCGGCGCCAATTCGTCCGCATGAAGTGGACTCACGACCATCACAAGGGAAAGCAAGGCGAAAGAGCGAACTGAAAACATGACTCGATCCAAAAGGGACTCGACCAAAGAGTTGCCAAGTGTCGACGGCAGCGGTAATGCAATGTTACTCCGCGTCGGGACGCTTTGGGCGTTTACCGCCTGCCGCCGCATCACCATCGGGACCTCGCCCCTGTCTTTGTCCTTTGCCCTGGCCTGCACCGCCCTGGCCTGCACCGCCCTGGCCTCCAGGCCGTTGTCCTCTGCCCTGGCCTGCGGCTCCCTGACCACGACCTTGTCCCTGTCCACGCTGCGCCCCACCTCGTTCACGCATGGAAGTCATCATCGCCGTCAACTCAGTCATATCCAGCTTTTTGTCGCCATTCTTGTCGAACTGCTCCATCAGCCGAGCGACCATCGTGGCGGGGTCGCGGTCGCCCCCACGTTGACCACCCGGGCCTTGTCGCTGCTGGCCGCCGGGACCTTGTCGCTGCTGGCCATTGGCCTGTGCCCCTCGTTGGCGGCGCTGGCCGGGGCCTTGGTTTTCCTCGGCGAAGGAGGTTTCTGCGACCATGGTGGTCGCCAGCACGATCATCGTGAGTGTCAGGATTTTCATTGAATCGTTGCCTGTAGACTGCTGTTAAAAGGTGAAAGTGGGGTTCTAGAACGTTAAACGGGACGGATTGCTGCGTGAGGACTGAGATTCTTAAACTTTTTCAAAATCGCGAATTGGCGGCACCTTAACCCCGATTCCCTTCGGTCTAAACTCGAAACTCTTCGGGGTGTTTCGGCCTTTAATCTCTGAGTCCTGAAATTCTCCAACGCACATTGCGATGTCTGATCCGGCTGGAAACATCTCCGACGAACTGATCACCGGCATGAAAGCTGGAAGTGAAGAGGCGCTCGCGGAAGTCTTTTCCTCGTATCGCGAGCGGCTTCGTCGGATCGTTCAGTTTCGCCTGGATTACCGAATCGCTGGCCGAGTTTCCGACTCGGATGTACTGCAGGAAACGTACATTGCCGCAGCGAAACGCCTTCCGCACTTCGCACGCCAGACTGAGATGCCAGCCTTTCTGTGGCTACGATTGTTAGTCGGCCAACAATTGATCGATCTGCATCGTCGGCATCTGCAAGCCGAGATGCGAGACGCACGGAAAGAGGTCGCACTGCAATCCGCACGCACGTCACCGCATACCTCGATGGCGATCGCTGCCCAAATCGCCGTAAGAATGACCGCAGTGAGTGAAGTCGCAGCCAGGGCTGAACAGATCGGACGACTCGAAAACATCCTCAACGAGATGGATGACGTGGACCGCGAAGTCATTGCCCTGAGGCACTTCGAGGAACTCTCCAACGTTGAAACCGCCGAAGTCCTGCAGATCGAAACGTCAGCCGCCAGCAAACGCTACCTTCGCGCAATGACGCGACTATCTCAATTGATGAAAAAGCATCAAGAGACGATCCAACCTTCGTCGCCACGTTCAACAGCGTGCGACGGCACGGAAGAACAAAACTCAGCAGGCCCAGAGCCACGCCGACCAGACGATTTCCACAGGGGCGACACATGAAGCCCTCCGATGACAAGCCACACGATCGCCCCGCGACGAGAAATCGTCAGGACGACAGCCAAGTCGACATCGACATGATTGCGGAAATGTTTTCGCAAGCAATGCGCGAGGGTCAACAACCAAGCATCGAAGACTATCTCGAACGTTATCCGCAACACTCCGAGACGTTGAAGAGTTTGCTTGGTTCGATTGAGATGATCGAGGGACTGAAGAAGAGCACTTCCGACGATCGTGAGACTCTGCAGTCACAGTCAAAGATCGAGCAACTCGATGATTACAAAATCGTTCGCGAGATTGGTCGCGGGGGAATGGGTGTCGTCTTTGAAGCCATCCACGAGTCTCTAGGACGGCGCGTTGCCGTCAAAGTCTTGGCTTCAGGACTACTCGGATCGCCCAAACACTTGGCACGCTTCCGACGCGAAGCGCAAGCCGCCGCGAAGCTACGACACCCCAACATCGTTCCCGTATTCGGTGTTGGCAGCAGTCATGCACATCACTAT